>CALJGH010000237.1 GCA_938073925.1 uncultured Nitrospinaceae bacterium | reverse complement strand
TAATGAACCAATAAAGTTTAAAATTAGGAAAACAGTTAATAAACTATGTTTTAGCATAAACAAAAAAGGGGCGGGCAAAACATGCAGGTTTTACCCTTAGGAAATATTAAGTCTCAAAGTTACTACCTAGTTAGACTTATGAAACGGTATATCAATTCTTTAATCAACTTAAAACACAGTTATTCTATTATTAAAGTTGGCTTTAAATCCTTTGAAACGGGATGAGGCCCTAACCATTGCTCAAGCAAGGCCTGCATTAAACCCGAACCTGGATCTGAAAATTTTATTTCATTTTTAATATAACAATTTTGTTTCTTGAAACGACTGTATAATTTGTGCGAAATTTCAGGTTTGATTGCTTCTCTCTAAGCGTCCGGAACCTGATCTGGCAGTTCAGAAATTAAATATCAGCTTGTTCCTCTTCTTCGGGTTGTGAGGGTTTTGTACCAAAAACCCTTTCAATGAAAGACGGTCGATCTTTAGCACAACGAAAACCAATATCTTTTTTATAGGCAAGTGGCCCGATGTGTTCTCTAAAAGAAGAGCGAGATTTCATGGCAACTACCTTTGAAAAATTCTTTTTACTAAAATGTCCCACCCCCATATAAGACATTCCACGAACCACATAATGCTTTTTATCGTAAGCTGGGGTTTTGAAATTGTTATTCGGGTACGGTTCATAATAGTCCCAAACCCATTCCCAAACATTACCCACCATGTCATGCACCCCATAAGGACTCGCCGATTTCGGGAAACTTCCGACGGGTTTTAATCCTTGCCCGGTTTTGTTTCTTGGGGAGGTGGCAAGGTTAGCAATCCCTGTTTTAAAATCATCTCCCCACGGGTAAACGAACCCGGCGCGTCCACGTGCCGCTTTTTCCCATTCCATCTCATTGGGCAAACGTTTTCCTGCCCAAAGGGCATAAGCAGCAGCGTCGAAAAAGCTGACATAAGTAACGGGAAGATTATCTTCACCTTCAGGAAATTTCTGTCCCCTCCAGGCCCGAGGCGGTTTATGATCGGTGGACTGGCAAAAAATATAGTATTGTAAATTTGTTACCTCGTAGCGGTCGATATAGAAACCGGGAATATCCGTCCGCCTCTCAGGCGACTCATCGGCGTACCAGGGCTTGTCGAGTCCGAGAGAGAGGGCATGGTTTTCCAGGTCCTCCTCATTGGTGCCAATGGTAAACTCTCCTGACGGAATATAAACCATTCCTTCAGGCACATTTTCAAAACACCCCGCCAAAAACAACGGCGAAAGAATTGAAACTAAAACAACTCTTAAAAAATTTTGTGCTTTTATAAACATGGAAACATTAATATCAGTTCCTTTAAGTGACTTAGATCTGAATAACAGATTGACCGATTTTTCTCTGAACCCAAAGGGATGTCCGGAAAAATTATTAGACTCGGTAAAAGAAGTCGGCATACGTCATCCTATAAGCATTTGCTCTGCTAATAAACCCTATAAAATAATTAGCGGGCATAAACGAGTGCAGGCCACTATCAAAGCGGGACTTACCAATATCCCTGCATTTTTAGTTCCCACCATGGACGATGCTCTGGTGACAAACCTGAAAGAAAATTTTGCGCTAAGGCATTATAGCGATATTGAAAAAGGATGCATTCTCAACAAGCTTATCGCAGAGGGAATTGAAAAAGACACCATCATCGATTTATATATGCCCTTACTGGAACTGGAACGCAGCAAAAAGATTTTCCAAGACCTTATTTTAGTCGAAAAGATAGGTCCCGACTTACAAAAACTTCTGCACAACTCTAATGTACCCGTCAAAGTATTTCATGTTTTTTTCACATGGGACAATGAAAATCAGGAAGCCGCAGAAACATTTTTTGCCACCACGCGGCCTGGAGTAAATAAATGGCGAGATCTTTTGGAATTAACAGAAGAAATATCAAGACGGGATGAAATATCTCCAAAAGATATCTTTTCTGCCCCAGCCACAATCGAGACTCTCAAAGATAATGGTCTCACGCCGCCACAAAAATACGATCGGATTCATCAAGCTTTACAACAAAAAAGATATCCGGTTGTATCTGATTTAAAAAAGCAGGTACTGCGCGCGCTTGATGAAATGAAACTGGATGATAAAACTCGACTCAAATACGATGACGCCTTTGAAAGCGATGAAATGAAATTTGAACTAAAATTCCGTGATGAAAGAGAGCTCTCACAACAAGTCGAAAAAATTTTTCAAGCACTACAATCTGGCTCTATCGAAAAAATTATAAAAGTGGTTAAGGGATAAATGATTTCAGATGCTAGAATATTACACACCTGAAATATGGTCATCCCAATAATTATGGCAAACACAGCCCAGTATCTTCAAATTCTCCTTCACCTTAATCCTCTCCCTCCAGGGGAGAGGAATTATTGAAGAAACTGCATGCAGAAGCTTAAAGATATTTGTATCGAAAAAAGAGAATTGACCTATTAGATTACAGCGTCACGCTGACTAGAATTAGCGTTTGCGGGGGGCGGGTGATGATGCAATGGGTGATCGCTTTACGGGTCTATCCACATGGCTTCTTTCAGGTGTTCTAAGGCATCATCGTCACGGCCCATTTCCATTTGCACACGACCCAATTGCAGGCGTGCACTTTTGTGGTCAGCCTCTATATTTACTGCAGGGCGTAATGGAAGGATCGCCTCCCCATAGCCGTGAATTTCATAAAAACCTCACCGAGATCATATAGAATTTTTATGTCTTCAGGCTTTTTCTCTAAAGCTTCTTTTAGCCGTTCGACCAAAGCCTTGAGTTCAGCAGGGGTGTGGACAGGGACATCTTCTTCGGCGGGACTGCCCTTGCCCCAACTCAACAGTTTTTCTATGATGCTTTTAAACCAAATTTTGATCTTGTTTATCATTTTTAAATTTAAACGCTTCCTGCGTTACAAGGATTATTTGAGGTAGGAAGTATAAATGGACTACAGCAATAGGCGTAAATGGTTTTCACCCACTTATAAGAATTAATCTATTACCTCCGGGCGTAGCCCGGTTAGCGGCGGAATTTGATTATTAAGTCTTGGACGGTGTTGATGACTCTTTCAACATCAGCTTCTGACATTTTAGGGTACAGCGGAAGGGAAACGATACGCTCGGAATAGTTAGAGGCGATTGGGTAGTCTTGCGGTTTGGTATTAAAATTTTCTACATAATAGGGTTGCAGGTGCAAAGCAATATAATGGACGGCAACGCCTATACCTGATTCTTGCATAGCATCGAGAAACTCATCGCGATCGACGGTCAACTGTTCGAGCCGTAATGCGATGATGTAAATATGGTGAGCGTGATCAGAATCATTATGGCGAATCAGAGTTTCGAGTTCAGGAACATCGGCGAAACCACGATCATACATGGCAACATAATTACGGCGGATTTCTAAAAACGTGTCTATTTTTTTTAACTGATGAATTCCAATCGATGCATTGATATCTGACATATTGCATTTATGCCCGGCCATTTTTTGCTCCCAATGGGTGTAGCCCGACTTTCCATATCGTTTCCAGGCATCGCGACTAATACCTTGCAAGCGCATCGTTTGAAACTGCTCGGCTAAGTCATCATCATCGGTAACCACCATTCCACCTTCCCCTGTGGTGATATTTTTATTTGCGTAAAAACTGAAAGATGTGGTGTTGCCCATGTTACCGACCTTCTTCCCTTTAAATTTCGTTTCGAGAGCATGTGCGGCATCTTCAATTACCAGTAAATTATATCTCTCTGCCAGAGTATTGATCGTATCCATATCGCAGGGGTGCCCTGCAAAATGAACCGGTATTATAGCCCGTGTTCGCGGAGTGATTTTTTCTTCAATTTTTTTGGGATCGATAAGTAAAGTGCCAGACTCAATATCTACCAGAACCGGTTTCATTCTTTGGAGAAGGATGACATTGGCCGTTGCAGGAAAAGTCATAGGGGTGGTTATGACTTCATCCCCATCAGGAAAACCCTGCACTTCTAAAGCCAGATTCAAGCCTGCCGTACAGGAATTTAAAGCTATAGCATGTTTACAACCAATATAATCGCTGAAGGCCTCTTCAAACTTTTTGGTTTTTGGCCCGGTAGTCAACCAGCCGGAGCTTAAAGTATCGGCAACTTCAAGGTGCTCCTCTTCTCCTATCCAAGACTGGTGAAAGGGTAAATCAATCTTCATGCTTTGGTCTCGCAGTCTTATTTAAGAGCATGGCGGTCGGGATCTGGCATCGCCAATAAACTTTCTGAATCAATGTGGACATAATCTTTTTTCTCCCACGCATCGTTGTTATTTGGGATGAAGTATAACGTACTCATTCCACCACTAATAGAAGATGCATCGGCAAGAACAGTAATCGTCCATTTACCATCTACTTTTTCCCAATAATCAATATGTGGGCGCGTCATATCAAATGAAATATCTTTGCGAACCAAAGCCGGATTGATGCGCTCACGACCCTTTAACAAAATTTTTACCATGGCATATTTGCTATCTTTGCTAATAGAAATTTTTTCAAGTTCATATTTTTTTATCTTAATATAAGGATTGTAAAACCATTTGTAATAATGCTTCCTTGGAAAACCCAAAGCATCCTTCTTTTTGAAATTCTTTTTTATATATTCTAACGGTGGGAGCATTCCCCCTGAAATATGACCCAGCACCCCATTTCGATATCCAGAAGCAAGACGTCCTTCAAAATATAGAAATTCTTCCACAGAAATTTCTTTTTTATATTTGGGATGTTGGGACTGGTAAACCCCTCTCAAGTCGTTATTCAATCGTTTGTTAAAATATTCATTTTCTAGTTTCTTGAGTTCGTGGGCTTCTTTTAAAACCACATCAGCCACATCGGCCCAACTGGCATTCGCTGTCGAAAAACCGCCCAGAAAGACCAATCCAATGAATAAGTAAACCGTTGTCATTAAAACCTTTTTCATTCCAATTCTCCTGTTCACAAATAAACTCAATCGACCGTAAAAAAGCTGTAAATTACATTTTTAATCTATCCTGCATATGGCATTGTTCTCTTAACGGCAAATTCTCACTTATAGTTTAACCTCCCACTAGCGTGGCAAGCAATAGGTCCATACCCGTATAGCAAACGGTCATCGTTGAACCTTTTGCCAGAGTATGCCAACTTTTCCTCTAAGGAGTAGCCTTATGGATTTTTTCTGCCAGCTGTTGCGTGATCCCCGGAATGGCCATCAAATCTTCTAGTGATGCTTTTTGTATGTTTTCTAGGCTACCGAACTGTTTCAGCAGCATCAAACGACGTTTTTTGCCAATTCCTGGGATCGACTCCAAGGGCGATTCCAGAGTGGTCTTGCTTCGTAACTTACGGTGATAGGAAATTGCAAACCGATGCGCTTCATCGCGAATGCGCTGCATTAAAAATCGCGAAGGAGAATTTTCGTGAAAAAGCACGGGAATTTTTTGGTCCGGTAAATAAACTTCATCGGTCGCCAGGTTATTGCGGAACTTCCCTTTCGCAATACAAGCTAGATCGACGCGATCCATAAGGTCAAGAGCTTCTAACACCTCGTGCCCTGCATTCAAATGGCCTTTACCTCCATCAATGAGTATGAGATTTGGCAAAGGCGCATCTTCATCTAGCAAGCGGCTGTATCGGCGGGTCATTACTTCTCGCAACATGGCATAATCGTCAATGCCTTTAACCGTTGCGATTTTATAACGGCGATATTTGGATTTTTCCGCAAAAGCGTTTTCGAAGACCACCATCGACCCTACCGCATGCTCTCCAGAGATATTTGACAAATCGAACCCTTCAATAACTTCCGGGAAATGTTTCAATCCCAGAGAGGTTTGCAATTCTTCTAGAGAACGGGTTCCCACTTCTCCTTTATCGCGTTCCATTCTCATAGAGAAGCGGGCGTTTTCTTCCGCCATTTTAATGAGGTCGCGCTTCTTTCCTATAACAGGTACTTCCAGACGCACGCGCGTGCCTTTTTTTTCCGACAGCCAGTTGGCGATTAGATCGGTATCTTCCACAGGGTGTGGCAATAAGATTTCTGCGGGGAGCAGGGTCTCTTCAGAATAATATTGTTTAAGAAATGAAGAGAGTGTCTCGTCTTCTTCCATTTCATTGAACGACTTCAGTTTAAAAATCTTTTCCCCCAGCATTTTCCCAGAGCGAATTATCAAAACCTGTGCCATCGCCTGATCTTTTTCCGAGCAGTAGGCAATCACATCCTGATCTTCCAATGAGGTGGAAATGATTTTCTGCTTATCGAGTACCGTTTGTACTGCAGCTATTTTATCCCTAAGAACAGCGGCTTCTTCATATCGCGTTTCAACGGATGCCGACTGCATCTGTTCCTTAAGACTCTTCAGTAATGTGGTATTTTTCCCCTTTAAAAAGAGTGAAACATCATCCACCACCTGCGAATATTTTTCAGAGGAAACCAGACCCGCGCAGGGTGCAAGGCAACGACCCATTTGATGATTGAGACAGGGGCGACGCAAAGGGTTTCCATCCAATTTATCTTTGCTCTGCCGCAGCGGGAAAATTTTGTAAATCAGACGAATGGTTTCGCGGACCTCCTTCACCATCGTATAGGGACCAAAATAAGTCGCCTTATCTTTTTTGACGCGGCGCACCACCTCTAATCGAGGATATTTCTCCTGAGTGGTCAAACGTAAATAGGGATAATGTTTGTCATCCTTCAGCAGCACATTGTATTTCGGCTGATGTTTTTTTATGAAATTGCTTTCAAGGATAAGGGCTTCAGCCTCTGTTTTCGTGGTCAAAAACTTAATGTCATCAACCTTTCCCAAAAACATCCGCGTTCGGGGATGAAGGCCACGCGAATTTTGAAAATACGAGCGCACTCGGTTTCTCAAAACTTTGGCCTTGCCTATATAAAGAATTTCCGACCGGCGATCCTTCATGATATAAATTCCGGGTAACTTGGGAATGTTCTCTATAATATCTTTGATCTTTTTTTCCAGAGGAAATCTCCCGTATGTCATCACTCCATTACCTTAAAAATATACTCCCATTTGTATGAAGACCGAAAACAATAATCAGCGGGGGTTCTGGGGAAGTCGACTGGGCTTCATCCTGGCCGCATCCGGATCCGCGATTGGACTCGGCAATGTCTGGAAGTTTCCTTATATAGTAGGGGAGAATGGCGGTGGCGCATTCGTACTTATTTATCTCGTCTGCATATTTATCATTGGCACCCCTATCATGCTGGCAGAGTTTACACTGGGCCGAAAGACCAACTTGAATCCTGTCGGCGCCTTCGCCTCCCTGAAACCAAAGTCCTCCTTTATTGGTATTGGTTATATGGGGGTGCTTGCCGGATTCCTCATTCTCTCTTTTTATGGAGTGGTCGGCGGCTGGACGATTGCGTATGTGGTGAAGTCCGTTACCGGCAGTGTGTTGTCATTCACCTCCCCTAAAGAAGCAGGGGCCTTCTTCGGAAACTTTATCAGCAACACAGGGGAAACACTTTTTTATCACGCTCTGTTTATGGGTGTTTGCATTGCCATCGTCCTTAGAGGAATTCATGGCGGTATCGAAAAAGCCTGTAACATTTTGATGCCCACTCTGGTGCTATTCCTGTTCCTCTTGATGATTCGCTCGCTCACTCTCGATGGAGCCATGGAAGGGGTTGCCTTCTACCTATATCCTGATTTCAGCAAAATTAACGGCAACACGGTACTCATAGCTTTGGGGCAAGCGTTCTTTTCTCTAAGTCTGGGTATGGGATGTATGATCACCTACGGCAGTTATCTTTCAGATAAAGAAAACCTGACCTCCTCCACCTTTTATGTGGTGATCTTCGATACTATGATCGCCTTATTGGTTGGGATGGTTATTTTCCCCGCTGTGTTCGCGATGGGACTCGAACCCGCAGAAGGCCCAAGCCTGGTTTTCAGCGTTTTACCCACCGTATTCACCAGCATGCCCATGGGCCATGTGGTGGCTGTCATATTTTTTACTCTGTTAGCGATAGCCGCAATCACCTCTGGCATTTCATTACTTGAAGTGGTGGTCGCGTATTTTATAGATCAGCTTGGATGGCAACGGAAAAAGGCAGTGCTTATTGTCGGGTTGGCTATTTTCATATTTGGCGTTCCCAGTGGTTTGTCATTTGGAGCCATGGCAGATATAAAACTGGCGGGCATGACCTTCTTCGACCATGTTGATAACATTGCCTCTAATTATCTATTGCCGTTAGGGGGAATGTTGACGGCGGTATTTGTGGGCTGGGTTTGGGGAACTAAAAACGCGCATGAAGAAATTGAAAAACATAAAAATATCTTCAAATTTCCGTGGGCGCAGTGCTGGGAATTCTTAATCCGCTACATTACGCCCGTTGCGGTTGGTATCGTTTTTCTCGCCAAAATTCTTCCCTAACTAGAGGGATGTTCGAAACTTAACAAGTATTTCTCTGATCCCTTCCGGATAATGTCTGCTAATATTTGTTTTCTCTACGATTTAAATTCATAAGGAACGAAGGATGGCGATTCCAATAAAATCGACTCACTGAGGATTTTGATTTGGAAACTCTTAAATTTAATAATAAAGGAAAACTGAAACAGTTTATGCGCATATAAATTAATGGAGAGCTGGATATGGATTTTTTCGAAGACCAGAGTGGTGGTGCTCTAGGAGATAATATAGTAAGTTTTTCAAACAAAATATAAAAAATAATTTATCAAATCAATGCCCACAAGGCGATATTCTTGCGGCCCATTCTTTATCGCCTAGAGTTTCGCGCAAGCTATCAGCAAGAACAACGAAGTCCATACTGTCTTCGGCATTTTTCTCTGCCTTTTCATAAAGGCGGCGTGCCCCTTCTCCGTCTCCTAGTTTTTCTATAAAACATTCAGCCAAGCTCAGGAGATCACAACAATCTTCAGCCTTGCCCTCCGCCTTATGGTATAGCTCGCTGGCCCACTCACCGTCACCCAGTTTTGCGAAGACGTGATCTGCAAGCTCATAAAAGTCAGAATACTCTTTCGCATTCTCTTCAGCTTTTTTATAAATTTTGAGTTGCCATTCTTTATCCTCAAGAATTTCTGAAATGCTTTCAGCCAAATCACACAATTCGCGAATATTTTCTGGAAAGCTTTCTGCTTTTTCAAACAATTGTTTCGCCCATTCCTTGTCGCCAAGAGTTTCAAAAATGCTGTAAGCCAGCCAATTAAGATCGAGACTGTTTTCTGCTCTCCCCTCGGCTTCTTTGTAAATTTTAATAGCCCAATCTTTATCACTGAGTGCAACGGCAACACTATAAGCAAGCCAGTTTAAATCGAGACTGTCTTCAGCCTTTTCCTCGGCTTTTTGATATACGTTTTTGGCCCACTGCCCGTCTCCCGCGTCTGCTAATTGATCCGCAACTTGTTTGAGGTCACAAGCATCCTTCGCATTGGCTTCTGCAGTTTTGAATTTACGAGTCAGATATTCATCGTTGTTAACTGGCCTCTCCTCTTTAGAAACCAACGCTTCCTCTTTTTTTGGCTGCTCTTCACCATCCACCAACTTAAAGTATTCGAGATAATGGATTTTATCTCCTGCGTAAAGAAAGCTTTTTTCGTATTTTGTTTTGGGCAAGTGCTTTCTCTCATGGTGTATTCCCGTCTCTTGATTCACATTTTGCAATGAAGCCTCTGCATTAAAATAATCGAGTATCTCCCTAGCATAGGATTCACTATCCGTAGCAAGGTGGATACGACCTTTGGGAGTCAACTTCTGCACAATTTGTTTTACCAATTCGGGTTTAATCAGGCGGCGTTTGAAATGCCTTTTCTTGGGCCAAGGGTCGGGAAGGTTTATATAAATCGAATTTAATTCTGCAGTTTTAAAGAGGTTGGGTAGTTTTTCCCGGATATCTCCAAAAACAACACGTATATTTTTTAGCTTGAAGGAACGAATACGCGCAAGTAATTTTTGGATACCGTCTTGGGAAAAATCTATGCCTATGAAGTTACTACCTGGCTCTCTTTTGGCCATGGAGATTAAAAAATCGCCCATGCCAAAACCAATTTCAAGCTTTAAAGGATGGGTATTCCCAAATTGGCTTTGCCAATCCGGGTTTTCTTTAATATCCAAAAAGCAAGGGTCTTCCACCACAAAATGGGTGGAAGAGGGTCTGGCAGTCAATAATCCCATGGCTGAAAGAGCATCAAATTATTTATTTATCTAATAAATCGCTGGCTTTTTTAGAAGGATCTTCCATAGCTTTTTCCTTTTTTTTCTCTTCTTTTTCTGATGCACCTTTTTTTTCACAACCAACGGTGCCGATTAAACAGATAATTCAAACCAATGCGATAATTAATTTTTTAAGCTATTCATAACTCGCCGTTCATACAAATTATCAGTTTAAAAATTTTATTACTAATTCTATTCGGTTCTTAATTAAAATGGAATCTAAATAGTGTGATAAGGTATTCAAGAATAAATATGAATAGAACCCTACAAATATGTTTTCTTTTATCCTTGGTCTTCTTGACCTCTTTCGCCTCTGCTCACGGCATGTCAGAAACGGAAAAACAAAGCATTTTGCAAGGAGGCAATCTTCAATATCTGAAGATCGGTGCCACCCATATGCTTACGGGTTACGACCATCTTTTATTCGTCTTCGGCATTGTTTTTTTTCTGACCACTTTCATGGATGTCGTCAAATATATCACCGCCTTCACCATCGGTCACAGCATCACTCTCATCATCGCAACGTTAATGGGAGTAACAGTAAATTATTTTTTGATCGATGCGTTGATCGCGCTCAGCGTTTGTTATATCGGCTATGAAAATCTAGGAGGATTAAAAAAAATATTTGGAAAGGGACTGAATATGCTCTGGATCGTTTTTATCTTCGGCCTGATTCATGGATTAGGACTTTCCACCCGCCTACAAGAACTCCCTTTAGGGGATGAAGGAATCGTCTGGCGAATCCTTTCTTTCAATCTTGGAATAGAATTGGGGCAAATAGCAGCATTATGTGTAATGGTCTCATTACTATTTAAATGGCGACGCACTCCATCTTTTCTAAAAATCAGTAACGTCTCTAACAACGCACTGATTTATGCAGGAGTTTTTTTGTTTTTATTTCAAATGCACGGTTACTCGCATACCCTCGACCCCGATGAGTTCCCTTTCCCAGAAGACAGCCATTCTCACGCCCACGAAAAGATGGACCGCTCACCCCCCACACCGGGAGAGGAATATTTAAAAATCCCTGAGGAATCACTCTCCGATCCGCTCGGCTTGTAATTAGCCTTCTATCACTCTGAACCTATCGATGTATATCCTCCCATTAGAAGGATCAAGGGAGTTGTGCTTTCAATTTTATTTTTCTTAAAACGAACAATGGATAGGAGTGATTTACCACAAGAGTCTGGACAAATGAACTTGAATTTTATTAAAGCCCCATTATAATATGGTTCTTCTTTAGTTAGATGTTGCCGAAGTGGCGGAATTGGTAGACGCGCATGATTCAGGTTCATGTGCCCGAAAGGGTGTGGAAGTTCGAGTCTTCTCTTCGGCACTCCCTAACAGTAAGAGATTTGAATAAAAGTCTAAGTTAAAATAGGGGGATGGGGAAAAACAAAGGAGTTATATAAAATTTTGATGCGATTAGGCGGAAAATAGGGTTCTCTATATCTCCTAATGTATGTCGGATTCCATTTTTGATAGTCCATAAAATTTGACCGTCTAAAACTTTACGTATTGTTTTTTGCACAAAAAATTTCACGGTTTAGGGCGCAAAGACCAAGCTATCATTCTAAATACATCGCCATTTTTTCCACGGCATTTTTCGCATTGCATAACCGGCACATCGAAAGGTTTCTATTTTACTGCTCCCAAACTTTCTGGATAAAGGAATTGGTGCGATGGACTAAATGACAATGTTTACATCCTGTTTTACCAAGCAAACCGATGTTCTTCCAGAATTTTTCTGGATTGGGTTTTTCGGAATTAAGCTCCTGACTCAGTCCAGCAAATGAGGTGTCAGCATCTTGCCCCACATAAAAACGTTTTACATCCTGCGTCGCATGACATTTGGAACAAGTCGACTTTAATTCCATATATCGGGATTTGAAAACTTTTAAAGCTTTTGCAGCTCGACCATACTGGCCTTCACCAAAATTTACGGTTACCCCTTTAAAGGAAGTAGAAATACTGCCCATATAATCGTCAAACTCGACCTCTTTCTCACTGATAGGATCGGTGACTTTTATTTTATGAAAACTGGGCCAGTGAAACTTCGCCCAAACCGATATTTCTTGCTCTGCATGACATTTTCCACAGGTTTTACCAAGTCCACCAGACTCTTTACCCGCTTTTGCAATGTCATGAGTTTTTGCGGCAGCGGCAAATGCCTCCACGGCTTTGATATCAAAATAATCTTCCCACTCCGGCACCATCTCGGAAGTCTTTTTGTATTCTTCTACCAACCTGTCAGCATGTACATCAACGTTTTCATAATCCTTTTCTTTAAGGTTTACAAAAATGCCGCCAAAATGAGTGCTCATTTTATGCATTTGCTGGATCCATTTGGGTTGCTTGCTTTCTGGCGGATAATATTTGCTCAAAGATTTGGGCGGCTCTTTGACAATCATGTCCTTGGCATGAACCGGAAGTATCCCGATAAAAATAAATGCTGCGGCAATCAAAAGAATTCGCAAAAAACTCATTCAGGCTCTCCTTACTACAATGAATAATAATTTTTATCGAAACACCGTCTCGGTGCGCAATGTCGATTTTTCTTTCGACCATGCAGGTTGGTATTTTAATTGAACTTCCGCTTTGATTATTTTATCAAACAGTCGATATCGATATCGCATCTTTTTATTATACGGCAATGCCGTTTCCTGTTGAGGAGCAATGATTTCTTTGGCGTTGTCGACCTCTTCTCCCGCTTCATTAAAAAACTTTATGTAGAGATAAAGCCTAGGATCGCCATTATCAGCCGTCGGTACAAAATGCGGTATCGTTTGGTTCTTAAGACTGATGATAAAAAAGTTTTCTTCCCATCCCGGTTCCATAACCACATCCTTTTCCTTAATCTCACCATGCAGGAAACGATGATCGCCCACCCATCTTTTTTTATGCAATAAATTAAATCCTGCCTTCTGCGTCAAGCGACTTTTCTTGCGCGGCATATGACAATCCTGACAGGTGTCTTCCACGTTGGTTGCCTTCCATTCCTTAAAAGTTTTCTGGTGACAGGAGCCACAAAAATTGGAGCGCACATAATCTGGATTACGAAAAGTCGGGTGCGGAGGAGCAAGCAGGTCATAAGGTCCTTGCATTTTGTTGTCTATAAAATGACAGGACACGCAGTAGATGCCTTCATCACGAAGATCCATTCTCGGGCTGGGTTTTTCACCTTGCACAGATTGAGGGATATGGCATGGCAGGCATTTTTCTTTGCTGCGGTTTTCAGACGCTTCTATAAAAGTTTCACTAGTCCACGATATCGAATGCCGACTGTCTTTCCAGGCTTCGTAAATAATCTTGTGGCACTCGGAACATTTTTTCGCTGGAGGCCTTTTTAAAATTTCTGGATCACGTGCCAATTCCAGCACTTGTTCAGGAATCCATTCAAAACGTTCGTTGACGAGGAAATAGAGCATTGCAAAACCGGAAACACCGATCAAACCTACACCTATTATCAGATCAAATATTTGGGAAGATCGTCTCATAAGGTCGGCAGTTCCAGATGGTAATGGAGTAATAACTCGTTGAGCCGAGAACAGGTTTACCAGCGCAACTTGTTATTGCAAGTTACCTCTCTCGTTAGAGGTTCGGAAATTGTTTGAGGAAGCGAAGATCGTTTTCGAAGAACAGGCGGATGTCGTTGATGCCGAATTTCAACATGGCAATGCGCTCGATACCGAGACCAAAAGCAAATCCGGTCCACTTCTCAGAATCGTAACCAACAGCCTTAAACACGGCAGGATCGACCATTCCCGCACCAAGTATTTCCAACCAACCTGTTTGCGAACAGACACGGCAGCCTTTTCCGCTGCACATCACACATTGGATATCGACTTCGGCACTGGGACAGGTGAACGGAAAAAAACTAGGCCGGAATCGTATTTTCGTGTCTTTACCAAAAACCTCTTGCAGGAAAATATTCATGATGCCTTTTAAGTGGCTGAAAGACACGCCTTCATCAACCATCAATCCTTCTATTTGATGAAACATGGGCGTGTGCGAGACATCGGAGTCACAGCGATAAACTTTTCCCGGAGCAATGATGCGTAACGGCGGCTCGCGGTTTTCCATTGTGTGAATTTGAACCGGGGATGTGTGGGTTCGCAAAACAGTTTCGTCTTCAATATAGAACGTGTCTTGCATGTCTCTGGCTGGATGGTCTTTGGGAATATTCAGTGCTTCAAAATTATAATAATCGGTTTCAATTTCCGGCCCCTCTTCTACCTGGAACCCTAACCCGAAAAAAATGGAAGTGATTTCTTCCATGACTTGAGTGATGGGATGCAACGTTCCGGTCAGCTCTTTCCTTCCCGGTAAGGTTGTATCGAAAGTTTCGTCAGATTTTTTAGAGGATTTGGTACCGAGACAAGCGCCCTTGCTGTTTATTTTATTCTCAACATGTTGCTTGAGCAGGTTGATATCTTTTCCGAGCTGAGGCTTTTCTTCTGGCGAAGCATTGCGCAACTCCTTCATTAAAGCCGGGAGCTTGCCCTTCTTGCCCAGAAAATCTATTCGTATTTGTTCGAGTTGTTTGGGGTCGGAGGCAGACTCCAAGAGGCTATCGAAATCCTGCCGGAGTTTAGTGATGATTTCAATCATTTGGATTTCCGACCAGCACCCCTTTGAAAAGGGGAGGTTTTAATGCCCGGTGCATTTTTCTAATATTAAGCGAGTTGCTCGCGGGCAGTCTGAGTCAGGGATTTAAAGGTTTCCTGATTATTAATGGCGAGGTCAGATAACATTTTTCGATCCACTTGGATGTCGGCTTTTTTCAAGCCATACATGAACTGACTGTAATTCATTCCTTCGGCTCTTACCGCAGCGTTTATGCGAGCAATCCAAAGTCGTCGAAATTCGCGCTTGCGATTTTTACGATCGCGGTAAGCATAACAAAGACCATGTTCAACAGCTTCTCGAGCTTTTCGGAATGCGGTGCTACGTACACTCCGATAGCCTTTGGCCATCTTTAATATTTTTTTTCGTCTTTTTCGGGATACAGTCCCGTTTACTGCACGTGGCATCTTAAAATTCTCCTGTTTTTATCATAACCACCCAGCTCTTCAAAAAAAGCTGCGCCCCTCGCTAGAGGGTTAGTAAGGTATTAATACTTTAATGCGTTTCGCATCGCTCTGCGCCATGATGCTGGATTTACGCAAATTTCTTTTTCGTTTTGTTGTTTTGGTCGTCAAAATATGGCTGGTGAAAGCACTATTTTTGCGAATTTTACCGCTGCCTGTTCGTTTAAACCTTTTGGCAGCCCCACTGTTTGATTTCATTTTTGGCATTGTTAACTCTCGTTATTTGGCACCACTGCTTCGGTGCTGGTTTCTTCCGATGTTTTTTTCGGCGCTGCCTGGGTTTCAGGGACATCCGTTTTTTCTTCAGCTTTATCTACTGCCGGCTTGGGGTTTTTTGAAGGACTCCCCTTTTTCGTCTTAAAAGATTTAGGGGCCAGTATCATAACCAGAGTACGGCCTTCCTGTTTTGCTGTTTGTTCAATAACAGCAATATCTTCTGTTTGCTCGGCAACCCGCTCTAAAACTTTCTGTCCGAACTCACGGTGAACAATTTCTCGTCCTTTAAAGAAAATAACAACTTTCGCTTTGTCGCCATTTTCAAGAAATCGTTGCACATGTTTCAATTTGAAATCGAAGTCATGTTGATCGGTGTTAGGCCGAAACTTAACTTCCTTAACATGAACAATTTTCTGATTCTTTTTAGCCTCGTGGGCCTTTTTGCTGGCCTTGTACTTATGCTTACCGTAATCCATGATACGGCAAACCGGCGGATTGGAATTAGCGGCTACCTCTACGAGATCCATATCCCGATCCTCCGCCATACTGAGGGCTTCTTCAGTAGGTATGGTGCCCAAGTGTTCCCCATCGTCTCCGATGACTGACACTTCCTTTACCCGAATCATTTTATTAATGCGTTGTTTCTTGTTAATTTAAAACTTCCCTATCAAAAAAATATTTATCAATCGGCTGAATCAATCGTCCGATTCTTTACGGCTTCATTGACTTCATCCAAAAATGTCTTTAAATCAAGAGTTCGCGTTTCTTTCGAACGCCGCCTGCGAACACCTAAAGTGGAAGATTCCACCTCTTTATCCCCTAAAACAATCATATAAGGGATCTTCTGTAATTGGGCCTCGCGTATTTTGAACCCAATCTTCTCATTTCGCAAGTCTTTTTCTACGCGAACACCTGATTCTTCAAGTTGTTGGGCTATTTTATCGGCATAAACAGCATGATTATCAGTGATTGGCAGCAAAATTACCTGAACTGGAGCCAACCATAACGGGAATGCCCCCGCATAATGCTCAATTAAACAACCAAAAAATCGCTCCAACGAGCCCATTAGAGCCCGATGCAACATAATCGGTTGATGGCGTTGACCATCTTCCTCAATATAACTGATATCAAACTTTTCGGGAAGGTTAAAGTCCACCTGCACTGTCGAAACCTGCCAATAACGGTTGAGACTGTCTTTTATTTTAATATCGATCTTGGGACCATAAAAAACACCTTCGCCGGGGTCCACTTCAAAATCCAGTTTCTTGTTGTTCAATGCCGTTTCCAAAGCTTTCGTTGCAGACTCCCAGCCTTCATCCGATCCAACATATTTTTCAGGACGCGTGCTCAAATAAATTTTGTACTCGTGAAACCCAAACGACTGCAAAATAAAAACGATGAGGTCGAGAACCTTGGTGATCTCTTCTTCAATCTGCGAAGGGCGACAGAAAAGATGCGCGTCATCCTGCGTGAATCCGCGTACTCGCAACAGTCCGTGCAAAACACCCGAACGTTCGTAACGGTAAACGGTGCCGAGTTCTCCAAAGCGAACAGGCAAGTCGCGGTAACTTCTTAACTTGGTTTTGTATATTTGAATATGGAAAGGACAGTTCATCGGCTTCATGACATATTCCCGTCCTTCAATATCCATATTAGAGAACATATTGTCCTTATAGAATTCCGTGTGGCCGCTGGTTTTCCATAAATCTATTTTCGCCGCATGAGGACTGATAACCATCTCATAGCCATGCTTGAAATGCTCTTTCTTCCAGAACTCTTCCATCAAGTGACGAATGCGCGCGCCCTTGGGATGCCAGAGAATGAGTCCCGGCCCAATATCATCCGAAACAGAAAACAGGTCGAGCTCTTTTCCAAGTTTACGATGATCGCGTTTCTTCGCTTCTTCTAGACGTTTCAGGTAAAGCCGCAATTCCTTTTCTGTGTTCCAGGCTGTTCCGTAAATGCGTTGCAGAACAGGGTTGCGCTCATCCCCACGCCAGTAGGCGGATGAAGTGTGTAGCAACTTGAATGCTTTTATTTTCTTGGTCGACTCGACATGCGGTCCGCCGCAAAGGTCACCCCATTCGCCTTGTGTATAAAGCGAAATCGGTTCGTTGGGGTCGATCCCTTCAATGATCTCGACTTTGAATGTCTCGCCCATATCGCCAAATTTTTTTATCGCCTCTTCACGGGAAATTTCACTGCGCACTATCGGGGTATCTGCGGCGGCAAGTTCTTTCATACGCTTTTCGATTTTTTCCAAGTCTTCAGGAATAAAAGCCTCTTTGCGAGAAAAGTCGTAGAAGAATCCGTCTTCAATTACAGGACCGATAGTGACCTGCGTTCCAGGAAAAAGTTCTTGAACCGCCTGTGCCATCAAATGCGCGCAACTGTGACGAATGGTTTCGAGTTCGCTGGGATTTTCGTTAGGAATCATTGATTATTTAATTAATTTTTCTGGTTATTTAATATTCCTCCCCTTTCATGAGGGGAGGCAGGGTGGGGTCTGGATTTTTTTACTGATTGTACTGATATAAATCCAACCCTCCCCCAACCCCTCCCTTATGAAGGGAGGGAAGAAGATAATAATATTATGATAAATAAAAAGGCATCATACACATCGGCATGATGCCAGATTTAAATCTAATAAACCTTTGAAAAAATTAGGCACGGGCGGTTTCGAACCGCCGACCCCTTGCATGTCAAGCAAGTACTCTACCCCTGAGCTACGCGCCTGAAAAATCAGATGGTTGCTATTCTAAATCGGGAAGGCAATTTGGTCAACCCCGGCAAAAAATTTTGGTCAATAAAATACCCCCTACCCTCTGGGCAGGGGGTAAATGATTTGAATATATGCTTTTATTGCGCTTTTGTATAAATCTCGCCGCCTTTTTCTTTGAAGGATTCGGACATTTCTTTCATGCCTTCATCTAGAGCTTGTTTGTCTTCGAGGCCTTTTTGCTCAGCGTAATCGCGAACGTCTTGTGTGATTTTCATTGAGCAGAAATGCGGTCCGCACATGGAACAGAAATGTGCTACTTTCGCGGAGTCTTTTGGTAATGTTTCATCGTGGAACTCCAACGCTTTTTCGGGGTCGAGTGAGAGGTTGAACTGATCTTCCCACCTGAACTCGAAGCGGGCTTTGCTCAGTGCATCGTCGCGCACTCTTGCGCCGGGGTGGCCTTTGGCCAAATCTGCTGCGTGTGCCGCGATTTTGTATGTGATAACGCCTTCTTTAACGTCTTGACGATTGGGCAGACCGAGATGTTCTTTCGGCGTAACGTAGCAGAGCATTGCCGTTCCGTACCAACCGATCATGGCGGCACCGATGCCACTGGTGATATGGTCGTAACCAGGTGCAATGTCGGTGGTCAATGGCCCTAATGTGTAGAAAGGCGCTTCGCCACACGCTTTCAACTGCTTCTCCATATTTTCTTTAATCATGTGCATGGGAACGTGACCCGGACCTTCGATCATGGTCTGGACTTCGTGCTTCCACGCGATCTGTGTCAGTTCGCCGAGAGTTTCCAATTCAGAAAACTGGGCTTCGTCATTCGCGTCGGCTGTCGACCCGGGTCGAAGTCCGTCACCCAATGAAAAGGCAACGTCGTATGTTTTCATGATTTCGCAGATTTCTTCAAAGTGGGTGTAGAGAAAGTTTTCTTTATGATGCGAGAGACACCACTTGGCGAGAATCGCGCCACCACGAGAAACGATGCCGGTCACGCGTTTTGCTGTCATCGGTACATAACGCAACAACACGCCTGCGTGGATGGTGAAATAGTCCACACCCTGCTCGGCTTGCTCGATCAAGGTGTCGCGATAAATTTCCCATGTCAGGTCTTCGATTACGCCATTGACTTTTTCAAGCGCCTGATAGATTGGCACGGTGCCGATGGGCACAGGTGAGTTTCTCAATATCCATTCGCGTGTGGTGTGAATGTTTTTCCCGGTCGAAAGATCCATAACATTGTCGGCACCACAGCGTGATGACCAAACCATTTTTTCGACTTCCTCCTCTATAGACGAAGAAACCGCCGAGTTACCAATATTGGCGTTGATCTTCACGAGAAAGTTTCTTCCGATGATCATCGGCTCGGACTCCGGATGATTGATGTTGTTCGGAATAATGGCTCTACCTCTAGCGACTTCATCGCGAACGAATTCGGGAGTGATCTCCTGCTGAAGGTTGGCCCCAAAAGAGTTGCCGGTTAAGCGCTCTTCACGTTCGTTATTTTCCATCCATTGTTTGCGTTTCTGAGTTTCGCGGATGGCGATGAATTCCATCTCCGGTGTGATGATTCCTTTTTTTGCGTAATGCATTTGAGATACATTTTGTCCTGGCTTTGCTCGCAGAACTTTATCGCGCGTTTTAGGGAACCGTTCGGTGTTGGGGTTTTCGCCTTCGCGATAGCCATCGTCTTTCGGCTCGATTTGTCGACCGTCATAAAATTCCACATCGCCGCGCCCTTCGATCCATGGCAGGCGGATGGGTTCCAGCCCTTCTCGAATATCGATTTTCGCATCGGGATCTGTATAGGGCCCGGAAGTATCGTAAACAATCAACGAACTTTCATCGTTTTGGTATCCGTTGCCATTTCCATTGCCGTTACCATTTTCCGTTACGGTTGTGGAT
Source organism: uncultured Nitrospinaceae bacterium (assembly GCA_938073925.1). GTDB lineage: Bacteria > Nitrospinota > Nitrospinia > Nitrospinales > VA-1 > UBA8687. The sequence continues at coordinate 2,730 of CALJGH010000237.1, read as the reverse complement.
GGCGAGAGAGAAATTTCGCGGAACGGCACTTTAATATCTGGATGAAGGGTTCCTGAAACATAAACCTTTTTAGATTTAGGAGAAATCGGATCGGTAGAGATATTTACCTTTTCATCGGTAGCTCCATGCCGATTTCCATTCCCATTACCATTAGGTGTTGTCATGATGTTACTCCTCGAAAGTTATTCATATATTCGTATGCCTTTTGTTTTATATCTTTTGAGTCCCAGATTCCTGAAATGACGGCGACTCCATGAGCGCCTTGTTCTAGAACTTCGGGAACGCGGTTTAGTTTAATTCCCCCTAAAGCCAGCACCGGAAGGTGAACCGACTTTACAATTTCTCCCAGCTTTTCGGGTCCTTGCGGTGGACCAAAATGTATTTTCGACGGCGTTTCATAAATCGGACTGAACGTAATGAAATCCGCCCCTTCCGCTTCCGCAAGAAGTGCGCCTTCTTTAGCATGGGTCGAAACCCCTACAATAAGGTTCGGAAACTTATCTTTAATTTCACCTGCCGGTACGCTGGTCTCGGTGAGCTGAACCCCATCTGCACCGGCAATTTCAGCAATGTCGGCGCGATCGTTTATAAAAAGTTTTGCGTCATACTTTTCTATGATTGGCTTAATCTCAAGAGCTTGTGCATACAACTCTTTCGGGCTCAGATCTTTTTCCCTCAGTTGAATCGCCCGGACACCCCCTTGCAAAGCCTTCTCGACTTGCTCGGTGATTGGCTCTTCCTGATGATGATGAAAATCAGAAATTAGATAGACATACAAAAAATCAAGATCGTTGTTTTTTGATGTTTTCATTTCAAACCCTTCGGGTTTTTTAATTTTTACATCCTACCCGAGTATAACCCCCGCTTCTCAGAGGAAATTTTTTATAGGTCAATCAAGCCATCCATCGGACTGCTAGCCGAGGCATAAAGTTTTTTCGGTATTCTTCCTGCTTCGTAAGCCATGCGCCCGCACTCCACTGCCATTTTCATAGCCATGGACATTTTCAAAGGATCTTTTGCACCGGCGATGGCAGTGTTCATCAAAATTCCTGCGACACCCAGTTCCATTGCGCGGCTGGCATCGGAAGCAGTGCCAACACCCGCATCAATGATGACGGGACATTTAACGGCCTGCAGAATCAGTTTAATATTGTATGGGTTTCGTATTCCCAATCCCGATCCGATGGGGGCCGCCAAAGGCATTACCGCAGAGCACCCTATATCTTCTAATTTCTTACAGAGAACAACATCATCGGTGCAGTAGGGTAAAACGTGAAATCCGTCTTTGATTAAAAGTTTCGAAGCTTCCAGAGTTGCCTCGTTATCGGGAAACAGAGTTTTCTCATCCCCAATCACTTCTACTTTAACGATGTTGCCGAGACCCGCTTCTCGTGCCAGCTCGCAGGTCATCACCGCGTCCTTGACCGAATAACAACCTGCGGTGTTGGGAAGAAACGTGTATTTTTTCGGATCAAGATGATTGAGAATGGAGTCTTTATTTTTATCCAGCTCAATCCGGCGGACGGCAAGGGTAACCATTTCTGCTCCGGAAATTTCTATGGCCTGCCGCGCTTCATCGAAGTCTTTGTATTTTCCTGTGCCAACAATCAATCTGGAACGGAAAGTTTTATCCCCTATCTTCATAAATTCTTTACTCATATTTTTCGATACTCTCCAAACGATAAATTATTGATTAAATACCGCCACCGACCGCATGCACAATTTCGACCTTATCATTATCTTTTATGGCGGTTGAATCGTATTTTGATCGCGGAACCACTTGCTGGTTCAACGCTATTGCAAAATTAGGTGCCTGAATATCCAACTCCTTTACAAGATCAGCGAGATTCTGGCTTTCCTTGACCTCTCGTTTATCTCCATTGATGGTCAATTCCACAAAAAAATCTCCTGAAAAAAACAAAAGGTAGGTATTTTAAACATTTGAAAAACCTGTCCCTAATAAAACTCAACCTCAATCTAGTGAAAACAGAGGGCATAAAAAAAGCCGCACCTCAACTAAGGAAATGCAGCGTATCTTTTCAGATGGCTTCACTTCCCTTCGCTGGTATAACCCAGATCAGGTTCAAAGGGTCGTCCGGATAAGGACTCTCAGTTTAAAAACGCCCCCAGTGATCATGTTAAGGTAAGATTATTTCATATTTAGCACAAGTCAAGTTTTATTGACGGGAAAATAAAAAAGAGTACTATTCACCTATGAAGAAACTTCTGCTGTGGCATTTATTATTAGGGATTTTTATGATCGGGGCTTGCGCTACGGTTCCCAGAACCATAAACCCCTATTTTGAAATGCCGCCAGACCACCTTCTTCAAGCCGAACGAGAATTATTTTCTCTGGCACTGCAACAACAGAAAAACAACAAACTGGAATCTTCGATTGACCTCTGGAAACGCTTTCTGGCTAACAACCCCAGGTCATTTCGAGGTTATAACAATCTGGGCATGGCTCATTATACCAACGACCAGTTATCCCCTGCGGTTTCCGCTTTTGAAACCGGATTGGCCCTCGAAACTTTTGACCACAAAATCAAGGGTAATTTAAAGAGAACACTCAAGTTTCAAGTAACTCTACTTCGCGAGAATAAAGATTATGATGCGGCTATCCATTTTTTAAAACGCATCGGCGAACTTTCCGAAGAACCCGAAACAGAAAAGGTTGCGTTGGAAATTGAAACGATGGAAGACCGCATTTTCGAACAGGTAAAGCGATCT
>CALJGH010000236.1 GCA_938073925.1 uncultured Nitrospinaceae bacterium | reverse complement strand
CGGTTCATACCGAGTCGACAGATAAAGGGAAATTGAACCAGTCCTTTTCCCATCCACAAGTTTTATATACCTCGCATTGCATCGACCGTTTTAGCGAGAGAATGAATGCTCAAGATAACTGTATTATTCAATTGGACGCTTACTTGAATGAAGCAATTTTGTCTTTCGGAGAAAATGAAGGATTTTTAGCTTGTTCGGATGGGGTTTTTGCCTATGAATTTGATAATGGCAGGCTAGTCATAAAAACCTATTTGAATTTTGATTTACTGAGCGATGACCAGGTCAAACAATTTTATGGTTCAGGCATGATCTCTATGCTCCCAGTTGAATATACCACCGAAAATATTTCCACCGCGGACTTTATAATCGAAGATGAACAATCACTCCTTCAAGAAAAACCACAGGAACAGTTATAAGAATACCTCGGTGATTTCTTTTTACCATGTTGAACTTTAATTCCATTAAATGATCCAGGTTTTTAATGTCGTAAAAATGTATGACGGGTCCAATCCGGTTTTGGATAATATCTCTTTGGAGATTTCTAAAGGAGAATTCGTTTTCCTGACAGGTCCCAGCGGTGCAGGTAAGACTACAATTTTAAAAATACTGTTTGGCTGGGAAAGTTTTGAAACAGGGCAGGTATTGGTGCAGGGAATAAATGTAGGGAAACTGACCCACCGAAACGTATATACCCTTAGAAGGTCGATGGGTTTCGTTTTTCAAGATTATAAGCTATTGCCGAATAAAACAGTTTTTGAAAATGTATCATTTGCGCAAGAAGTAATTGGACACGACCAAAAAAAAATACGATTTAAAACATGGGAAGCATTGAAGAATGTCGGACTGACTCCTAAAAAGGATGCTTACCCGGCATATTTGTCTGGGGGTGAGCAGCAAAGAATAGCCATTGCCCGTGCCATGGTAAATTCGCCGGCAATAATCCTTGCCGATGAGCCCACCGGCAACCTGGACCCTGATATAGCGATTGAAATATTAAAATTGTTTGAAGAATTAAATCAAAAAGGATCGACAATAATTTTCGCAACCCATAGCCAAGAAATCATGAAGGCTGGTAATCACCGGGTTATCAACCTCAATCGTGGCAAAGTGGTCTCATCTTGAGATTTTTATGCAGACATTAATAAGTGGGTATAGAACGACGCTTTCAAATATCCTGAGCAACAAGCAAACCTTTCTGTTGTCCGTTGCGACCATTACTATAGCCATTTCGATATTGGGTTTATTCTTGTTGTTATTTTTTAATCTAAACGGGCTTCTGTCAAGTTGGAATAGAGAGGAGCAAGTCATTGTCTACCTGGATGACGATATCTCATCTTCACAAAAAGAGAATCTTGAAGATATTTTTTCTAACAATCAGCAAGTAGAATCGACCATAGAAGTTTCTCGAGAAACAGCATGGGCAGAATTCCAATCAAATGTTTCTGATAATTTAAAGCCACTGTTGAGCTTGGAATTTAACCCACTACCCGCATCTTACAAAATTCGTTTTCGTAGTAGCGACAACCGTTTATCTCATATACGCGAATTTTCAAAAATACTTGAAACTCAGCAGGGGGTTGAATCGATTGAATACGGTGAGGAATGGATTTCTCGATTCGAAAAATTTATGGTTTTCTCCAAAATCTTTCTTTTTGCGATAGGTGGACTATTATCTTTGGGCCTTATTTTAATAATTTCTAACACCATTCGATTGTCGATTTATTCACGGCAAGATGAAATTGAATTGATGCTGTTAATTGGTGCAACTCCAAGGTTTGTAAAGATTCCTTTTCTGCTGGAAGGGATGATCCAAGGATTGGCAGGGTCTGTTCTGGCACTTTTTATTATAGGGGGTGTTCATTACTATTTGAAGAGTAAATTTCAATCTTCAATAGATGCTATGGGCATGGATTTTCAATTTATTGCTGAGCCATTTTTGTTTGGACTGATTGGGTTGAGTGTTTTGGTTGGTTTCATGGCCAGTTATATATCGACTTTTCAATTTCTATATTTGTTAAATAAAAAATGAAAAACGATTTTGCAGCTGTAATTATATTTTTTACTATTTTGAGTTTGGTGAGCGTTCCTTCACCTTTATTGGCTGGTAAAAAAGTTGCTGAAAAAATTGATACGCTTCTAAAAGATGAACAAGCAGAATTGAAGATTTTGCGTAGAAAAATTGCACAGCAGGAAAATGCGATTTCTAAAGTGGGGAAAAAGGAATCTGCCGTGCTAAAGAATCTTCGAAAAATTGGCAGTCAGCTAAAGCTTAAGAAAAGAGAGCTGGAAATTTATAAGTGGAATTTTAAGAATAATCAAAAGAAAATTTTTAGTTTGGAGCCGCGCCTTAAAAAAGCGGAACAAAAAATTAAGTCGCATGAAAAGATTTTAGGACTTCGTCTTCGGTCTATATATAAAGAAAGGCCTATGTTTCCTTTGCGAGTCGCATTTTCCTCTAATAATGTTACGGATTTGATGCAACGGCTCAAATATATGGATTTGATTGTTCAACAAGACTCCCAGATGCTTCAAGATTATTTAACGAAGCTGGAACAAATTAAGCAGGATAAATCCTCTTTATATACGGTTCGTGCAAAACTGGTAAGTCTGAAGAAGAACACGGTATCCAAGAAGAGAGAAATTGAAAAGACAAAAAAGGAAAAATCTGTATATTTAAAGAAAATAAAAAGAAAGAAAAATCTAAGTGTGAAAGTTAAGAAGGAATTGCTGGCGGCCTCAAACAACTTGAATAGCCTGATAGATAAATTACTGATGAAGCTTGTTTCAGGTGAGGGTCTTGATATTTCTGATAAAAAAGGACGGCTCAAGCTACCCTTGAAAGGACGAATCCTTAATAAATTTGGCCGAAAAAGAGTTAAGGAATATGAGTCTTATATTGTTTATAATGGAATCAATGTTAGAGCACGAAGAGGTACCCCGGTCCAAGCTGTTTTTGATGGAAAGGTTTTATATACAGGAGAACTCGAGGGGTATGGCAACCTTGTGATTGTCGGTCATGGTAAGGAGTACCATTCCTTATATGGGCATTTGGACAGTATAAAGGTCGCAGCTAATAAAGTTGTTAAAACGGGTGAAGTGATTGCTCTTAGTGGGGATTCGGGTTCACTGGAGGGAGAGACCCTTTATTTTGAATTGAGAAAAAATGGCAAACCCATTGAACCCGTTCGTTGGTTCAGAGTGGCAAAAAAATAAATTTCTCAACCCCTATAATTTAGATAATCTGAAATAATTTTGGGAGATCCTATTTTGAATTTGTTAAGTACCCATATTAAAGCCGCTATATGCAGCACTGTTTTTGTTTGTAGTCTTTTTTCGACTATAAACCTGTTCGCAGAAGAGGAAAAAAACAAGCTAAACGCTTATAACAAGCTCAAAATATTTTCTGAAGTTCTTTCCCTTATCGAATCAAACTATGTCGAACCGATTGAAAAAGATTCCATGATCGAAGGTGCAATTAGCGGGATGGTCAAATCTTTGGATCCGCACACCAGTTATATGCCACCTGTTTCTTATAAAGAAATGCAGGCGGAAACCACCGGAAAGTTTGGCGGATTGGGGATTGAAATCAGTGTTCGAGATGGAGTTCTCACTGTTGTTTCCCCGATTGAAGATACACCTGCTTTTAAAGTGGGAATCGAGCCTGGAGATAAAATTATTAAAATTGAAGATGAATCCACTCTTGATATGACACTTCAGGATGCTGTGTCTCGCTTGCGAGGTGAAACGGGTTCGCCAGTAACGATCACCATATTTAGAAAGACTTTCAAGGCACCTAAGGAATTCACAATTGTCCGCGATATTATCAAGGTGCGTAGTGTAGTAAGCAAACTTTATCAAAACAATATTGGTTACATAAAAATAAGAAGTTTCTCTAAAAATACCAGCAGTGGCTTGGACAAAGCTTTGGAGGAGTTGCGCGGAAAAGGTATAACTAAACTGATTCTTGATGTCAGAAATAATCCTGGCGGATTATTAAACCAGGCTGTTGAAGTTACTGATCGGTTCTTGAACAGGGAGAATCTTATTGTCTATACCAAAGGTCGATCTGATGAACAGAATATGCGCTTTACCAGTCACGATAAGGTTGCCGGAGTTTCATACCCAATGATCGTTCTTGTAAATGGCGGTAGCGCGAGTGCTTCAGAGATTGTTGCTGGTGCATTGCAAGACCTTGACCGCGCTGTCATTTTAGGGACACAAACCTTTGGTAAAGGATCAGTGCAGACGATTATTCCTTTAAGTGATGGTTCAGCCCTAAGATTAACGACTGCGAGATACTACACGCCTAGTGGGCGTGTGATACAAGAAAATGGTATTGAGCCGGATATTATTGTGGAAATGAAACCACGCAGTGAGTTTGATAAAAAGGAGGGTAAAAAGGAGGAGCCTGAAGAAAAGACCCGACTTCGCCGTTTTCTAAGAGAAAAAGATTTAAAAAAACATCTTAAAGGAAAAAGTAGTATCGAAGGTGTTGATGAAGAAGATGAGACAGATGAAGAGACTTCTAACAAGATTGAAGAGTCAATAGCTAAAGAATTAGACGAAGATTTGAAAAAGGATAATCAACTCCAGCAAGCGGTTTCTTTACTGTCGGGCTGGGAGGTTATGAAGAAGATGTTCAAAAATTTAAAAATTCAGGAGCCTGATCCTGATAGCAGAATAAGTATGAAATAATATGCTTGTCCTTGGATTAGAAACATCGTGTGATGATACTGCGGCAGCAGTTCTGCAAGATGGAAAAAAGCTTTTATCGAATATAATAAATGATCAGACAAGCATTCACTCCAAGTATGGAGGAATTGTGCCTGAGCTTGCGGGTCGCTCACATATCGACCAAGTCAATAAAGTAATCGGGTGTGCACTGGAATCGGCGCAGGTTAAGTTAAATGATATCGATTTGCTGGCAGTCACTGTGGGGCCTGGGTTAATAGGCTCATTACTTGTTGGTTTGAATGCTGCAAAAGGAATCTGCTATGGCTTGGATACCCCGTTGGTAGGAGTAAATCACCTCGAAGGCCATCTTCTGGCAATTTTCCTACAAAAACAAATTGAATTTCCCTTTATTTCTCTGGTTGTTTCAGGGGGGCACACCGATTTATACCGTGTAAATAACTTTGGCAAATACCAACTGTTGGGTCGAACCAGAGATGATGCAGCAGGTGAATCTTTTGACAAGGTTGCTAAAATGCTGGGGCATAAATATCCCGGTGGGCCCAAAAT
>CALJGH010000235.1 GCA_938073925.1 uncultured Nitrospinaceae bacterium | reverse complement strand
GACAAAATTGTAGAAATTTTGAGCCAATTTGGCGACCGTTTTTATTTGGTTCAGGTGAATCCCCCTAGAGGGGAGGACCCAGAGAAGTTGCAGGAAAAATTTAAAAAATACAAGAAACCGGTTCAGGTATCAGAAAGTGTTACCAGTGCACTACAGACAATCAAAGAATTTTCAAATCCCAACGATTTGGTCTGTATCACAGGGTCCATTTTTACCGTGGCCGAAGCTAAAAAATATTTTCAATATGAAAAAAGTTTTTCTAATCCTGGGAATCCTCCTCGCCCTGGCAAATGATGCATCTTCCAGTGATGACGTCCAAACTATCCCATTAGAACCTACTGACACTGTTTCTTCTTCACAAGAAGTTGATGCAATACCGCAGAGTTTTGACCGGATCTATTCGGATGACGAAGTTTTTTTAACAGAGTCCGGGTTCAAAATACTACCTGGCTATATCCCAAACTGGTTTTGGGCAGATGGCACACCTCTCACCCCAACTGAATCCGAAATACTGGATCAAAAGTTTGGACCTTCCACACCAGACGACTCTCCTGAATGGTATTGGGCGAATGGCGAGCCTTTGTCTGCGTATGAAAATAGCCGCATGCCCGTCCCTCTCAATTTTCCGGAATGGGTTAAAAAAGATGAGCCTCGGATAAGCTCCCCCAAAAAAAATGGCAAAAGAAAGCGCGCAAAAGATGAAATATCAATTCTCGCTGATCATGTAAGACAAAACGTAAAAAAGGAAATTATCTGGGCATGGGGAAGAGTAAAAATCCGGATGGAGGACAAAACGATTCAAGCAGATAAAATCAAAATCAATAATAAAACAGGTAAAGGCAAGGCCAAGGGCAACGTTATAATTCGGAGTAGCGATGGTACCCGGTTGAAAGCTAGCAAATCACATTTCAATATTAAAAACCAAAAAGGAACAATTCTCCAGACTCGAGGACGCCTTGGAAAAACTCACTACATAAAAAGCCACGAGTTATCTCGACTTTCAGATAACCACTATAAAGCCAAGTCTGTATCACTCACCACTTGCACGGGGAAATTGCCAGACTGGTTATTTGAAGCCGAGACCATGGATATCATTACGGGTGACAGGGTTGTTTTCACAGGTGGCGTTTTAAGGATAAGAGATATTCCAATACTCTATATTCCTGCGGGTTACCTGCCCATGAATCAGGACAGAAAAAGCGGATTTCTATTCCCCTCATTTGGCAACAGCGATATCGATGGAGCGACCCTCAACAACGAATATTTCTGGGCCATCGATGACCACTCCGATGCAACTTTTAAAATGGGATACAGAAGCAAACGAGGCTTTTCTCCAGGAGTTGAATACCGGTACACTCCCAGCCAGACAACTCAGGGAATTTTAACCGGGTCACTTATCGATGACAAAATAACGGGAGAAACATTTTGGAAGGTGGATGCAAAACATAAGCAGGACCTGCCTATGGGTTTTCAATTCGACGGAACCCTGGATCTGGAAGGAGCAGAATACAACAAGACTTTTAACGATGACACCAATCAAAGAAATCGCCGCATTTCTAATTCTTACGCAACTATTAGAAAAAGTTGGGATAGTAATAGTTTGGAAATTCTTACCCGTTATCGAGACAGCACCGATATTGCCAGCGATCAGACTCTCGGAGAGCTACCTCAAATAACGTATAAATCTCAAAGGCAAGCTATTGGAGACTCTGAGTTTTATTTTAATCAAGATACCAAATTCACCTCTTTCTTAACCGATCTTAATTCAGCCCCAGACATTGACGATAATTTCTTAGTTCAGAGACTCGATTTCCACCCACAGATCAGCCGTAGCTTTCCATTAGCACCCTGGCTCAGCTTTACTCCAACTCTGGGTGTGCGTGAAACTCTCTATAGCAAAGGCCAAAACGATGAAGGATTCTTTTCTCGCGAAGCATTAGACCTGATCGCTACTCTTAAAGGACCCACGTTTGAAAAGGTCTTCGAGACCCGCAACAAACTCATTCCTAAAATCAAACATTTACTCGAACCCAGGCTTACATTTAATTACATTCCTGACTTAGATAGAAAGGATAAAGATAAAATACAAAGATTCGATGCCATAGATTTGATCAGCCCTAAAAGCTTGGTCACCTATTCATTGACCCAAAGAATCTTGCAAAAAGAAGCGGATCCAAAGGGTGACTCTAATACCCGGCAAGTATTAAGATTCGACCTCAGCCAGAGTTTTGATCTCCTAGAAGCAGGCAGAGTCGACACAACCGACAACCCCAGCGAACCTTTCTCGGATGTCCGTTTCGATCTAGATAGCAGACTTGTCGATCCCCTTTTGCTAAACTTTGATTCTACTTATGACATCAACGATAATGTTTTAAAAACTTTCAACTTCCAAATTGGGTTTAGACCTATGGAGGAAGTTACCCTTTATATTGAAAGACGGTTCACTCGAAGAGCCGACGTATCGACCGTAGCCACACTGGATTGGGATTTCAAAAAAGGATGGAATTTTAAAGCCAGTACGAGACTGGATGAAAAAACCGCAACCCATAGGGAAACTAATTTAAGTTTGCTGTATGATAACCCCTGCAAATGCTGGGGATTTAATGTGGACTTTATCCAACGGAACAACTTCAACAGTACGTCAGGTACGAGCGCAGGGGCTAGCGAAACTAAATTTCTCGCAGGAATCACATTTCGTGGTTTGGGTTCCATCAGTTCAGGACAAAAAGAAAAATTTATGCACAGGAGTTTTGAACCACTCAAATGAGCGATTCATCTAAATTATCTAGAATGGCTTTGGAATCAGGTGCCATACGCCTCAGTCCAGAAAAGCCTTTTACCTGGGCATCAGGATACAAAATGCCCATCTATAATGATAACCGTCTTCTACTTGGAAAAGCCGAGTATCGGTCTTTCATCGCACAAATATTTGCAAAATATTCAGAGGCATCCGTTGATAATGTAGATGTCATTGCAGGAACAGCTACTGCGGGAATTCCTCATGCAACTACATTGGCAGACAGACTTAGCAAGCCCCTTATTTATGTGAGAGCCACCACAAAATCTCATGGAATGGGCAATCAAATTGAAGGCCCACTTGTTCCCGGCCAAAAAGTTTTGTTAATCGAAGATCTTATCTCGACAGGTGGAAGCGCAATAAACGCCGTGAACGCAATTCGCGAAGTGGGCGGTATCGTCGAGCATTGCTTCTGTATTTTTACTTATGGGTTCATCGAAGCTCGTCAACGATTCGATAAAATCAACTGCCAATACCACTCCATTCTCACCTTCCCAGATCTGCTTAAGGAAGCGGAGTCCATGCAAATGCTGCCAAACGATCAAATCGAGTCCCTACGCATCTGGCATAAGGAACCCTTTAAATGGGCAGAAAATAAGGGTTTTTAAAGACAAACTTGATCAAGTGCCTGAGATACTTATATGCGTAACAAATTACCCCAACTTTATCCATATAGATATTGACATAATCCTTTATAAATAATAATATGCACGTTTCTTGACTAGGGGGATTTCCCCTACTGATTTTTAAATTTGAGAAGCTTTTTTCAAGAAAGGCTATATCCCTTTCTAAAATAAAGCTTTATTACCGGCAAATATCTCGGAATATATAATTCCTTATTGCTAGAAACTCTTTGGAGGTTTGTTTAGATGCCCAAATTAGAAGTTGGTCCAATCGGTTTACTTCCCCCGTCTGCTGCTAGAATGGGCATATTCCAACCTGCGCAGGGAACGGGTATGGAGCTAGTGGAGGGAGAACATGTACCCACCGATGTAGCAATCGAAAAGGCAGCCCGTGAAATATTGTCACGACGGAACCCCACCCTTTTTCCGGGGCCTATGATCGTTTGGGGTTGGAATGATGAAACCGTGCACAAAGCTGAATTATGCATGGAGCTTCGTAATGAGGTTCCGGGTATGAACATCATTACCATGCCAGACTATCGTCCCATTTATCCTAAAATTGATCCTGAATGGGTGATCAATCCATGTCATCCAAATCTGACCATTCAACATAATAAAATCGAAACCTGCATATTAATTGGTGTCCACTGTCATTTTGCGAATATCACTTTAAAGATGATCCGCGCAAATACCAACTGCTACACCATGGCATTCTGTCAATACGATGGTCATGAAGACGCCCTTATTTCTCTTCGAGATATAACTGGCGAAAAACTTGTGAAAGTTACGGAAGCTATTCGCAGATTAAGAAAAGAAGGATTTGAATGCTGGGGAGAATCAAAAGAAGGCAAGGCAGAGTTGGAAGATATTGCAGAGCGTAAAGCGGCAGCTAAGGTCCCTGTAAAAGAAGAGACGACCCTTTTCATGGGTGAACTCGAACAAGGTCTGGACGAAAATGCCGAATAATTTCTAAATTTTTGCTTTATAAAATCCAAAAACTTAAGAAAAATATCGCCCGCTTATATTTCAAATATAAGCGGGCTTTTTTTGTTCAAAGATAGAAAAAACTTCTTCGACATAATTTTAATAAACAAATCACATTGAATTATCTTTAAATATTAATAGAAAAATATAATTCACTAAACTCTACAGCAAGCTCCTGCTCGTTAGAACGACCCACCCTCCTCTTCATATCGAGATGAATTGGAGGTTCAACTCCTTCCAGAAACACAGAAATATAACATGCTATTTTAGGGATATGCCTGTCATGCTAAGGTCATGAGATTCATGGGTTTTTATCACACAATCTCCAGCGCGAACTTCTACCCAGACCCTTATGGGAACTCCTATAAATTCTCTATGTTCTTCTTTTCCAGCCATCTGAAAACCTCAGGTTTAAATATCAAGTCGCCTTATTAATATTATAACGAATCAAAGAGGAAAAGCGCGAGCTTCTGTATAAACCACTTAAAAAAAAGGTTTTATATGACTCCCTATTTAAAAATAATCGCTATTTTTTCCATACATCCACCTTGACATGATGAGGGTTCGGTCTTATTTAGCAACCAGTTCGACAAAATTTTATATCCATTTACTCAATCATGTAAATTTAAAAGTATCTATAAAGAAAGGAATCAACAAATGGGAAAGATCATAGGCATTGACTTAGGCACCACAAATTCTGTGGTAGCCGTTATGGAGGGTAGCGAACCAAAAGTTATCCTAAATGAAGAAGGCAGCCGGACCACCCCTTCCGTGGTCGCTTTCACCAAAGAAGGTGAAATTCTGGTGGGGCAGGTAGCTAAACGACAGGCAATCGCTAACCCGGAAAACACGATTTTCTCGGTCAAAAGATTTATGGGACGTTCC
>CALJGH010000234.1 GCA_938073925.1 uncultured Nitrospinaceae bacterium | reverse complement strand
AGCACACCAACAAGCCTTTGAAGGGGTTCTACGACAAGCATAATGTTGGGCCTGCGAAAATTCTAAAGGAGTTTCGCGATCAGGATGTTGATGATGATGCGATTGGGAAACCTCTCGGGGTAGATGTTTTTAGTGAAGGCGATGAGGTTGAAGTGGTTGGTGTGACTAAGGGTCGTGGTTTCTCCGGCGTATTCCGGCGTTTCAATTATGGCGGAGCCCCTGCCTCGCATGGTCATCATGAGAGTTATCGTGGTACGGGTTCGATTGGAATGCACACCTATCCTGGCAGGGTTTACAAGGGAACGGGGATGCCTGGGCGTATGGGTGGTAAGGCGGTGCATCTCAAAAACTTGGAAGTCGTGCGAGTAGATGTGGAAAATAATGTTTTGCTTCTCAAGGGCTCTGTGCCTGGCGCGAATGGTGGAATGCTAAGAATTTTTAATCGTAAGGGATAAACTTTTTTCATGCCTGATTTAGATGTGATTGATATAGAGAATAAAAAAGTGGGAACCGTCGAGGCGTCTGCCGATGTATTTGCGGCTAGTGTTAACGATGAGTTGGTGCAGCGTTATGTGACCATGCAATTAGCGGCTCGGCGTGGCGGTAATGCGGCGACTAAGCAGAACAAGGGCGATCTTCATGGTAGTAATAAGAAACCGTGGAAGCAAAAAGGTACGGGTCGTGCTCGGTCGGGTAACACGCGTTCGCCGATCTGGCGTGGAGGTATGACGGTGTTTGGTCCTAGCCCTAGAAACTACAGTTTTACTCTCTCTAAAAAATCTAAGAAGATTGCGCTGAAGTCTGTTCTTACAGAAAGATTTGCAAGTCAAAGTTTCGCTGTTGTGGATTCCATAGTATTGGAGCAGCCGAAAACAAAAGATGCGGCGGCTATCCTGCAAAAGTTAAGCCTTCCTAATAAAACATTATTCATTCTCTCTGAGAAGAATCAAAACTTTCAGTTGGCGGTGCGCAATTTGACTGAAACGAATGTTTTGCTGGTAGATGGTTTGAATGTATTCGATCTTTTGAGGCATGAGAAAATTGTTTGCACAAAAGATGCATTGCGAAAAATTGAGGAGAGATTGAACTGATGGATATGTATAAGATTGTTAAAAAGCCATTGGTTACGGAAAAGGGCACAGTTATGCTGAGCGAGGGTAACCGGGTGACTTTTAAAGTTCATCTGGATGCTAATAAGATTGAAATTCGCGAAGCGGTGCAAAAAATCTTCAGTGTCACTGTCTTGCAGGTAAATACCCAGGTTGTTCGTGGTAAGCGCAAGAGGTTTGGTAAGGCGATGGGACAGACAAAGTCCTGGAAAAAGGCAATGGTGCAGTTGAAAGAAGGAGATAAAATTGAAATATTTGAGGGAGTTTAAGGTTTAATGCCTATCAGGAAGTTAAGACCTCGATCCCCCGGTGTTCGGTCCATGACCATTTCCGGGTTTGATGAGATAACAAAGTCAGAGCCGGAAAAAAGCCTTCTTGTATCCATTTCAAGATCGGGTGGACGTAATAACAATGGTCGGATAACAAGTAAGCGGCGTGGCGGTGGACACCGCAAGCAGTATCGAGTTATTGATTATAAGCGTAATAAGGATGGCATTGGAGCGAAAGTTGCTGGGATAGAGTACGATCCTAATCGTTCCGCCCGTATTGCCTTGCTGGTTTACTCTGATGGTGAGAAGCGTTACATCATTGCGCCTTCGAAGTTGAGCGTAGGTGATATCTTGTTGTCGGGTGACGGTATTGAAATTAAAAATGGTAATTGCTTGCCGCTAAGAGATATTCCTGATGGAACGCTAATTCATAATATAGAAATGCGACCGGGAAAAGGTGCGCAGATCGCGCGTAGTGCTGGAAACGGTGTTCAGTTGATGGCGAAAGAAGGGGAGTACGTCACGCTGAAGTTGAAGTCAGGCGAAGTCCGTTTGATTCATAAGAATTGCCGCGCAACGATAGGTGTTGTGGGGAATTCGGATCATGAAAAAGTGTCCATCGGTAAGGCCGGGCGGGTCCGTTGGATGGGTCGCCGACCGCGAGTACGAGCTGTGGCAATGAATCCTGTGGATCATCCTATGGGTGGTGGTGAAGGTCGGTCTTCGGGAGGGCGTCATCCTTGTAGTCCCTGGGGTCAGAGCGCTAAAGGATTAAAAACAAGAAAAGTTAGTAAACCATCGAACAAATTTATTCTCAGCCGCAAAAAAAGAAGGTAGGTTTGCGGTCTTAGGGGAAATGATAAACTTGTCGAATTTTGAGGGTTAGGAATGGCACGATCGCTAAAAAAAGGTCCGTTTGTTGATTCGCATCTGATGGATCGAATTGAGGAGATGAACCGCAAGAATGAAAAGAAGATTTTCAAAACGTGGTCGCGTCGCTCTACTATCACGCCAGATTTTGTCGGGCATACTATATCTGTTTACAACGGGAAAAAGTTCTTCCCGGTTTTTGTGACAGAAAATATGGTGGGGCATAAATTAGGTGAATTTTCTCCTACGCGGACCTTTAGGTCGCACGGGGGCAAAACGAAAAAAGCAGTAACCAAGTAAGCTAGGGTTGTCCTGGTGAAATGAAATTTATCGCAAGTTATGAGGGGAAAAGCCTCGCTTGTGAATTAGAGAGACTGAAAAATCATGGAAGTAAAAGCCCTGCTCAGGCATACGCGAACGGCACCTCGTAAAGCGAGGTTGGTTGCAAATTTGATTCGCGGGAAAAATGTTACTGATGCCATTAATATTTTACAATTCACACGTAAAAGAGCAGCAGATGTGTTTCAGAAGTTGTTGAAGTCTGCTATTGCAAACGCAGAAGAAAACCACAAGGTTCTTGATGTGGAGGACTTGTTTGTGAAGAACGTGAGGGTCGATGAGGGGGTTACTTGGAAGCGCAATATGCCGCGCGCCCGGGGTACATCGACAATGATTCAAAAAAAGACCAGCCACATCACTTTGGTGTTGGAAGAAAAAGAATCTTAAGGAGAAAAAAGTGGGTCAAAAAGTTCATCCCTATGGGTTTCGTTTGGGATTCAATAAGACATGGATTTCTAACTGGTATGCACGTAAAGATTATTCTGCGCAGTTGGTAGAAGACATTGGTCTTAGGAAATATATTTTCAAGACGTTGGCGCATGCTGGGATATCGAAGGTAGAAATAGAGAGATCTGCGAACCGAGTGCGGATCAATATCCACACTGCGCGTCCTGGAATAATTATCGGTAAAAAAGGTCTGGAAGTGGATCGCCTTAAGGAGGAGCTGCAGAAGGCTATGGCTGGTAAGCAG
>CALJGH010000233.1 GCA_938073925.1 uncultured Nitrospinaceae bacterium | reverse complement strand
AAATCCGATGATATCGTTCAAATGGTGACACAGGTTATGAAAGGGGAGAGTGCTTTAGAAACGGCTGTATTGCCAGATAGTATAGAAGAAAAAGATGACGAGCCCAGCCTTGAAGAATTGCTGGCTTCAGTTGAAAGGCTTTCCACCGATTCCATGGAAATGGCGGATGATCCAATAGAGGATGTTTCTCCACCCGTCGAACTTGTGGAATCTGTAAAAGAAGAGGCGGTGCCCTCGTTTGAAGAACATGAAGAAATTATAGAAGAGCCGTCTACGGCCATCGATGACGATATATTGAGTCAGATGATGCAGGATGTGGAAAGCGAAATCAGCAGTGAGCCTACCCCGATAGTTTCCAGCAATGACGATGTGTTGGGAGAGATGATTCAAGAGGTGGAAACCCAATTAGAGGAAGGGATTCCTGAACCCGAACTTGCGCCTGAAGAGCCCGTTCTGGAAGATGAAGAAAATTTTGAGGAAGACTTTGAGATTTATGCAGAAGTGCGATCACAAAAAATGGAAAGCCTCGACGATCTTGATTCTGCGTTCAAAGAAATTGTTTCAGGTGATGCAAAACAGCCTGTTGAAATAAAAGAAGCAGGGATGTCTGTTTTGGGAGGTATTGTCCCTGAGCCAGAGGATCTTCTGGAAAAAATGGCACCGGGAGCTTTTTCGGGAGCCGAAAGACGACCTCACAGTTCTGAAGAAATCCGGGAACACCTTAATGCGGATACATCCTCATCAGAGTCCACGCGTTATCAGAACTCTCCAAACTATGAGAATAGTGATGACCGTTTCATTCAGGTTGCTGGTGAGCAGGTTCGACAAATATTAGAAAGGTCGCTGGATAGTTCCCTGCAAAAAGAAATGTCTGGCTTGTCTGATATTCTCGTGAAAACGATCCGCGAAGTGGTTCGAGAAATCACTCCAGAAATCGCCAGGTCGATCATTCGAGAAGAGATAGAAAAAATCAAAAAGATATGAGTAGCTCAGTTTTCAGGATTTAATATCTTTCTTTATTTGTTATTCTTTGGTAAAAAGCCCTCTCCCGTTTTAAATAAAGTGATGCTTGTTTCAGATAGCTCAAATATATTTCCATAGAACCCGAATGGATCGATAGGACCCGAGTTTTTATGCTGCAAGTAATTTTTGAATGATTCAACTAGATAAACAATACGAACCCGGTGAAGTTGAAAAACGCTGGGGACAATTTTGGCAGGAAAAGAATTTTTTTCGCGCAGATGAAACCAAGGAGTCCCCTGCATATTCAATAGTCATCCCGCCGCCCAACATCACCGGCCGACTGCATATCGGTCACGCCTTCAATAATACCCTGCAAGATATTCTGGCCCGTTGGAAAAGAATGCAGGGCTATAACACACTTTGGCAGCCTGGTACGGATCATGCTGGAATCGCTACTCAGAATGTAGTCGAGAAACAATTGCATGCAGAGGGAAGCAACCGGCAAGAGTTAGGTCGGGAAGCTTTTGTTGAACGTGTCTGGAAATGGCGTAATGAATCGGGTGGCACCATCACCGGTCAATTGAAAAAACTCGGTTGTTCCCTAGACTGGGAGCGAGATCGCTTTACTATGGATGAGGGGTTGTCGAAAGCGGTCCGCGAAGTTTTTGTTACGCTTTATGAAGAAGGTCTCATCTATAAGGGCGACTACATCATCAACTGGTGTCCGCGTTGCCTTACGGCTCTTTCTGATCTTGAGGTTGAACATCAGGATGCGCAGGGGCATTTATATCATCTCAAATATCCTTTTAACGACGGCGAAGGCTCTTTAATCATTGCGACGACGCGACCCGAAACCATGCTGGGGGATACGGCGGTTGCTGTTAATCCTGATGATGAACGCTACCATGAGCACAAAGGTAAAAGCCTTGTCCTTCCTATAATGAACCGTGAGATACCCTTAATTGAAGATGGATATGTCGACACTTCTTTTGGTACGGGTGCGTTAAAAGTAACCCCGGCTCATGATCCCAACGATTTTGAATTGGGACGGCGGCACCAACTGGAAACTATAAATGTTATGAATCCAGATGGGACGATGAATTCCCTCGCCGGTTCTAATTATGAGGGGCTAGACCGTTTCGAATGTCGAAAGAAATTGGTCGAAGATTTAAGAGAATCTGGGGTGTTGGTTAAGATTGAAGATTTAAACCATTCAGTCGGTCATTGTTATCGTTGTCGGACGGTGGTGGAACCTTATTTATCGAAGCAATGGTTTGTAAAAGCCAAGCCGCTTGCCGAGCCTGCTATGAAGGCTGTGCGAGACGGCACTATAAAAATTGTTCCCAAGTTTTGGGAAAATACTTATTTCGAATGGATGGAAAATATCCGTGACTGGTGTATCTCGCGACAGATATGGTGGGGGCATCAGATTCCTGCGTGGAATTGTAAAGGCTGTGGCGAAGTGGTTGTTGCTAGAGAGACTCCAAAATCTTGTTCGGCTTGTTCTTCAACAGACCTGATTCAGGAAACGGATGTGCTAGATACCTGGTTCAGTTCTGCTCTATGGCCCTTTTCGACTTTAGGGTGGCCGGAGAAAACCCAAAGCCTTGAACGTTTTTATCCTACATCCATGCTTTGCACCGGATTCGATATTCTTTTCTTCTGGGTTGCCCGCATGATTATGATGGGACTCAAGTTTATGGGCGAGGTGCCTTTTCGCGATGTTTATATTCATGCTTTGATCCGCGATGCGGAAGGGCAGAAAATGAGCAAGACCAAGGGTAATGTAATCGACCCTCTGGAAGTGATGGAACAGTATGGAACCGATGCTTTGCGTTTTACGCTGGCAGCTTTCGCAGCTCAGGGGAGAGATATCAAACTGGCGGAAGACCGCATAGAAGGTTACCGTAACTTCTGCAATAAACTTTGGAATGCGTCGCGTTTTGTTTTTATGAATCTGGAAGACTATAAAGGTTCCTGCGCGCTGGATCAAAAGAATAACCTCTCGACAGCTGACCGATGGATATTGAGTCGGCTGAACCGTGCGACGAAAGATGTTAATGAAGCCTTGGAAGCTTTCAGGTTTAACGATGCGGCTTTGACGGTTTATAAATTTATCTGGAACGAATATTGCGACTGGTATATAGAACTTACTAAATCGAAATTAATCGATTCGGGACCCGAAAGAGTCGCGGCGCAGAATGTATTGATTCATGTTTTGAATTCGGCGCTCAAACTTTTGCATCCCTTTATGCCCTTTATCACCGAAGAAATCTGGCAGAAATTGCCGCAGGACGAAGACAGTATTATGGTCAGCACGTTTCCCGAATTTCAGGAGGAGCGAACCGATGCGGCAGTAGAAAAAGAAATGGATACGGTGATGGAAGTCATAACGGGCATCAGAAATATCCGTGGAGAGATGAACCTGAATCCAGGGTTGAAATTAAACGTTTTAGTTAAGACATCCAACCCCGAAATACAAAAAAAATTGCAAGATCAGGCATCTTATATACGCGAATTGGCGCGTGTGGAGCAGTTGCAATCAGGCGCAGAAATCGAAAAACCCAAGGTGTCAGCATCTTCGGTTCTCGGAGAAATGGACCTCATTATCCCACTCGAAGGTATGATGGATTTCCAGGAAGAACGCAACCGAGTAGAAAAAGAGTTGAAAAAAATTAAAAAAGACCTCATATTTTTAGATAAGAAACTCTCCAACCCGAATTTCGTTAAGAAAGCACCTGCTGAAGTCATCGAAAAAGACGAACAAAGAAAGACAACTCTTTCTGAAAAGCAGGCAAAGCTTGAAATTCATTTGAAAACTATAGAACAGGGCATAGGTTAACCGCCAAGGGGAAACTTTTCTCTTTCCCACGTCTCTTTATTTATGGATGCTAAAGTAGGAACTCTGAAACGCGATGATGTCTCTGAACAATCCCAATGGGATTTATCAGGACTTTATTCCTCTGACGAAGAATGGAATAGGGAGCTCGAAGAACTCGAACGCGAGCTGCCCGGGTATGCCTACTTTCAGGGAACGCTTGCGCAATCTTCTTCGACACTCAAAGCGTGTATCGAGTTCGATATGAACTTTTCCAGAAAGCTGGAAAAGCTTTACACCTTTGCGCATCTGAAAAATGATGAAGACAAGACCAATAGTTTTTATCAAGGAAGTTTTGAGAAGGCGATGCGACTGCTCAATGAAGCAGGCAGTGCGTCCAGCTTCATCCGTCCCGAGATCATGGCAATTCCGCAAGATCAAATGGCCCAATTTCTGGAAGAGAAGGAAATTGAGTTTTACAAGTATCATCTTGAACAAATTTTGCGTTATCGCGAGCACACACTTACAGATAAAGAAGAGAAGCTCCTTGCGGCATCAGGGGAGATGGGACGCGCCGCACGAGATGCATTTGATATGCTGGATAATGCCGACCTTAAGCTGGGAGAAATCGAAGGTGAAGATGGCGAGCAACTTTCTTTAACGCATGGCAATTTTCAGAGCCTGATGCAGAGTTATGATCGGCGGGTTAGAAAAGACGCGTTCCACACTTATTACAATGCTTACGAGTCGCACCGCTTTACTTACACGTCGTTACTTTCTGCAAGCGTGAAAAAGGATTTGTTTTATTCGCGGTCCAGAAATTACTCTGGTTACCGAGCCAAGGCATTATTTTCCGAAAATATTGCAGAAGGAGTTTACGACAATCTGATTGACTCGGTTCATCAGAATTTAAAACCTCTGTATAAATATTTTGATTTAAGAAAACAGTTGTTGGGTGTTGATGAACTGCATGCATATGATTGCAGTGTGCCGCTAGTGAAAAATATTAAATGGCATATGCCGTATGAAGAAGCCGTGGAGAAGATTAAAATCTCGTTGCAACCCTTGGGCGCGGAGTATATTAAGCGGGTCGAACAGGGGCTTCTTAAAGATCGGTGGACAGATCGCTATGAGAATAAGGGTAAAAGAAGTGGTGCCTATTCTTCAGGGTGTTACGATTCGAATCCTTTCATTCTTATGAATTATAAGGATGATAATATTAATAGTGTTTATACTCTGACGCACGAAGCGGGGCATTCCATGCACTCTCTTTTTTCCAGAGAAACCCAGCCTTATTTGTATGCGGATTACACAATTTTTGTCGCGGAAGTGGCATCGACCTTTAATGAGTCATTACTGACAAAGTTTTTTCTGTCGCAGGATATTAATCCCGAAATGCGTATTTACTTACTTTGTCGTGAAATTGATAATTTTCGTGGTACGCTGTATAGACAAACGATGTTTGCTGAATTCGAGCACAAAGTTTATGAGGCTGCAGAAAATAATCAGCCGCTCACCATTGAAACTTTTCAAGAAATTTATAATGGTTTACTTAAACTCTATTTTGGTAAAGGCTTGGTGTTAGACGATTGTCTTTCTTTGGAATGTTTTCGGATACCCCACTTCTATTTCAGTTTTTATGTATATAAATACGCAACGGGAATCTCAGCTGCTTATGCTTTGGCAGACCGGGTACTTTCTGGAGGTGATGAAGAGCTTAATGATTACCTCAACTTTCTCAAATCAGGTGGGTCCAAATATCCCATAGATTTGTTAAAAGGTGCAGGCGTTGATATGAATTCGCCTGAACCGGTGCGCACAGCCCTATCAAAATTTTCCGCTCTGGTTGATGAGCTTGAAAGTTTGACTATAAAGAATTAAACCTTCTCATTTAAATTAAGGAAACTTTAGAAATGCAGAGCACCTCGAATTTATCCCCAACTTTTTATAAAGGAAAACCGTTTTGAGAAAAACAGGACAGTTTCAGAAAAACGGCGGCAACAAACAAAGAAATCCCAACAACCGTCAGGGGAATTCTTCTTCAGGACAATCCAACCAGAACCCAAATTCCAGAAGCGCTGGCTCAAGGAAACCCAATCAAAACTCGCGTTCCAGGAACTCGAGTGCTGGAAACGCCGGCTCCGGGAACGCCGGTTCCGGAAAAAGGGGAATTCATCCTTGGGTGTCTTCCGGTCCATCTTCGTCGCAAGCTTTGACATCTCATATTTCGATGGTCAGCAATAAAAGCTCGTCGGAGGGGGGTAACGGTAATAACCGTAATAAACCGCAGGGGGGGCAGAAAAGAAGGAATCCTTCCTACCAACAAAGAGATAATGCGAATAACGGAAGACCACGGAATCAACATGACAAGGCGAAGCGGAGTAATAATGCTCCTTCCGCTGCAAGAGCTCCTCAGGCGGCATCTTCAGGCTCAGAACAAAAACTGACGGGAAACCTGGATGCTTTCAGTTTGTTTTGCGCCTACCACTTGGGAATTGGGCCAAATAAAGAATATAAACCATCGAATATTAATGAAGTGGCCAGACGGTTTGGGCAAGATCAAGGGGTTGTTAAACAAGCCTTGAAAGAATGCAATATGGATTCTGCAGCTTTGCTCGACAAAGATTTCGATATGGCCCTGGCACAATTGGATATTCAAGTCGCTCCAGAAGGTATCGATAAAATGGAACTCGCAAAGTCCATTTACGAAGATTTTTTGGAAGCACCCAATGTGAAAAGGGATTGGAAAAAAATTATCGAAGAAGATCGCAAGGAAAACAGAAAAGTGTTTGGCTGAATAAAGACTAGGGTGTTGAAGCGCTTTTCTCTCTATCGTCTATCAGCACGCTTCCAGTTGGGATCCTCTGGAGGTTAAGACCTTTTTGGATGATCTGATCCTGAATTTTTTTTGCCCTTCTATTTGAACATTTTAAATCGTTCATTAATATTGAAAAGGCAAATAACTCCCCCTCTTTGGATTGAAAAAATCCTGATAATGCGCTGACAAAGTTCAAGGTTCCTGTTTTCACCCTTGCCTTGCTTGAGCTTGCAACTTTGCGCATTCTATTTTTTACGTTTCCATCTACCCCCATAACTCCCAACGCCGTAACAAACTCAGGATAAACGCTCAGGTCATCTTTTACGTTACGCAGAATATCCACTAAGATTTCAGGGGATAACCGATTTTGCCGCGATAAGCCAGATCCGTCATAGATGCTGTACTGCCCTGGTTCATAACCAAGTTGTTTCATATATTCTGTAAAAACGCGTAACCCTTTTTTTGTTGAACCTGGCAAACCAAGGTGTTCGCCTCCAATTGTTTTTAAAATTTGTTCGGCGACAAAGTTGTTGCTGAATTTATTCAGCCCCCTTAAAGCGAGTGCTAAAGGCTCACTTTCATGTATGTAGAGTTCCATTGCGTCATCAGGAACTTTCCCACGCTGCAATTGTCCGTCAAACATTATTCCCGAAAGATCAATATACGATTTGAAGACGCTCAGTGCATACTGGGTAGGATTTGTGATGTTCAAAAAGTAGTGCGCACGAGGTTGTCCTATATTGATCCCCCCTGAAACAGTGATCAGGTCGTGGTCTTCCTTGTCTACTCGGTTCACAATCAAACGATGGCGTTTTCCTGGCCTCAAGGTTTGTGCATTGTTCTCAAGTTTGATGTATTCATTTTCGGGTTCAATTACAATTCCAGGCCGGTCGCCAACTTTTTCACCGGGACTTACATAAACTTTTACCGTATTAAAATTGAACGATAATGCTCCTAGCGGGGCTTCATAGGCTTGCGCACCCGGATTTTTAATCCAGGTTTGGATCCGCTTTTGATTGTCGAAGAAAGAATCATCGGCAATAATATTTCCCTTTATCTTTTTTATGGGAAGGTTTCTTAATTCATTCACTATTAGCCATAGTTGCTCAGTAACCAATTTAGGGTCACCAGACCCTTTTATGTAAAGGTTGCCTTTGAGCGTTTCATTTTCCAAGATGCCGTCGGTGTAAAACTCAGTGGAAAACCGATAATTGGAGCCAAGGTATTTTAATGCTACTGCGGTGGTAAGAACTTTTGCATTAGAAGCGGGGATAAACAGCTGTTTGCTGCGGATTTCATACAACGTTTCGCCGCGGTCCAGAGAATAAATTTTCACTCCGTAATTATTTTTTCTAAGGCAGTTGTTGGAAAGGATGCTGTTAACGGATTTCCGAAACTTGTCTACGCCTTCTTCATTAACCAGAGCAAAGGAAAAAACTGGAAGAAAAACGAAGAAAATAGCGAGAGCAAAAGGTATAGAACGGATAGTAAAATTATTTTTAGTCATCGCTCAAAATTTTACTCTGTAAAAATTAATTTTACAATTGACAATTGTCTCTGGATTAGGGACTCTAGGTTTTAGCTCGACTTCCCTTCTATATATAAAGGAAACCTGCCATGATTAATTTTACTCACATCAAATACGGTGTCTTGGTGGCTGTTATTGCAATTCTTTATGGTGGATTAATGGGATTGTCTTTTGGTTGCTGCGAAGAGGATATAAAACGAACCTTGAATAGTAGCGTGCAAGAGGCTATGACTACTAAGTATGAAGGCGATCAGGCAAAAGCGGATAAGGTCGTAAAAAAATCATGGGTCTATATGAAACGAGCTCATTTGCATTCGCAGACCATGGGGGTTATCAGCATCGCATTTTCATTTCTGGTAGCCTGGCTGGCATACCCGGCTAAGGCTCAGCTTGCTATTTCCTTGCTTAGTGGATTAGGTGCTTTGGGATATGGCTTTTTCTGGATGCTCTCTGGGTATCTGGCTCCCGGGATGGGATCGACTGGAGCGGCAAAGGAATCGGTAGGTCTGATTGCTCAAGCTTCGGGCAGCGCATTCTTTGTTGCTGGGTTATTATTGTTTACCATTCTGGTGTATAGAATGTTTGTGGCTAAAAACTTAACTGAAAATAACTAAAATTTTATGAATTACGATCTGGTAGGAATAGGCAACGCGTTGGTCGATATTGAAGTTCAGGTGGACGATGCTTTTATTGAAAAAAATTCGGTGACCAAGGGCGGAATGACATTGTCTTCAATTGAAGACCAAAATAATATTCTCGAATCTTTGAGGTCCAGTCCAAAGAAAATTTCTTCTGGAGGATCAGCCGCAAATACGATACATGGTGCCAGTCTGCTCGGCGCAAAATCTTATTACCTCGGGCGCGTTGCCAATGATTCTCATGGCAAGCATTATACGGAGGATATGCAAAACTGCGGAGTCGGATTCAGCGGGCCAGGTTCTGATGAACAGGGAACCGGCACCTGTGTGGTTCTTATTACTCCGGATACAGAAAGAACGATGCTGACACACCTGGGCGTTTCTTCCTCGCTCCATCCAGAGAATGTCGATGAAACTATTGTGAAGAATTCGCGCGGTGTTTATGTCGAAGGCTATTTATGGACAGGAGATGGAACCCGGGAAGCCGGACAGCATATGGCAGGAATTGCAAAGAAAGAAGGAATACCCGTCTCTTTTACCTTGAGCGATGCTTTTGTTGTAAATTCATTTAAGGAGAGTTTGGTCGAGTTTATAGATTCGTATGTGGATATTCTTTTTTGCAATGAAGTGGAAGCTCAAGCAATGACCGGAGAATCAGATTCCTTGTCAGCATTCAAAAAACTTCAAGCGACGGTTGATACCGTGTTTTTAACCTTGGGTTCTAAGGGCTCCCTTGTGGGGAAAAGCGGTCAGGAACCTGTGGAGGTGAAAACCTTCCCAGTCAAAGCGGTTGACACAACAGGAGCCGGGGACCTTTTTGCTGCGGGTGCTCTTTATGGTGTATTGAATAATCATTCTCTGGAAGAATCGGCAGTCATTGGTTCTTATTGTGCGGCACAGGTTGTGTCTCATATGGGTGGACGACTTCCGCTTAGCTCTCACACCGATGCTACGAAAATTCTCTCGGAGTATCAAAAACTTTAATCCAACGGAGGAGCGTTATGAAACGAACTCTTTATCTCCTATTAACCGTTTTATTGTTCCCGTTTTGGCTGGGGTGCGCTTCAGTGGGAAAAGATTTTGAAAGTGAACAAGTCAAGAACATCAAAAACGATGTTACAACGCAGTTGGAAATCATCGACTGGTTTGGGGTGCCTTTCAAAGAAGGAAGTGAAAATGGGTACACCATGTGGACTTACCAGATCGACAAATGGAAGGTCGTGGGTGAAGTCGAATCGAAAGGACTCGTTATCCTGTTCGATGATCAAAATAAAGTCAAAGCCTACCGCTATGAATCCAGCTACTAGCCACTAGGCGTCGGGCCAATAGGTCTGTTTCCGTAAAGCTGAAAACGGTTGTTTAGCTTTTTACTATAGTTCCATTCACTCTTCTACAAGGCGGTTGTTATCCGTCATCGTGAGCGACCAGAGGGGGCGGGGCGACCCAGACTGTTAATTTTCATTTTTACTCTTCCCTGCCTTCTTGTAAAAGATATATCAAATATGCGTAAAGTTTCTCTTATTGTCTACGACTTCGATGGCACTTTGGTTGACACTCTTTTTGATATTGCCGATTCTGTCAATCTAACCTTGGCTGACCTCAGCCTTTCCCAGTTACCTAGGGAAACGCTTCGTAAATATGTTGGGAAAGGGGTAGAGCGTTTGATGTCGCAAACCCTGAATGGCACCGGTTTCACAGATATTCCTCGAGCGATCTCTCTTTTTAAAAAATATTATTCTGAAAACCTGGTGAATCACACCGATTTTTATCCCCACGGCAGGGGGATTCTTGAACACTTTAAAAATAAAAAACAGGCGATCTGCTCCAACAAGCCGGAAAACTTTGTGCGCCAAATTCTAGAGTCCTTAGATGGATTGCATCCTTTTGAAGCGATTCTTGGTGGAGACAGTGTCAAATCAAAAAAACCCGACCCTGAAGGTCTGAATTCTATATTGGAGCAATTAAATTTTTCGGCGGACGAGGCGGTGCTAATTGGC
Source organism: uncultured Nitrospinaceae bacterium (assembly GCA_938073925.1). Taxonomy (GTDB): domain Bacteria; phylum Nitrospinota; class Nitrospinia; order Nitrospinales; family VA-1; genus UBA8687. Next base: position 6,783 of record CALJGH010000233.1, on the reverse strand, counting down.
GACAGCCCGGTTGATATTGAGACAGGAAAACGTGCGGGAGTTTACACGTGTGTCGTAAATTATGGCTTGGGGTTCGCAGAAGAAATTGCTGCCGCCGAAGCCGATTGCTCCATCGATTGTCTTTCCGAACTTAAAGAGATTTTCTGCTAGTAACAGGATATGCTGGAGCAGGCTGATTAGCGGTTTTAGCTCCCTCTCGCGGTAGCCAGTAGTTGACATTGTATCGGGTAGTTTCTACAATGTCTTTCTCCTATGGAATCCAAAGACATTAAAAACATTTATCTTATCGCGATTTGTGGAACAGGCATGGCCGCACTTGCCGGACTACTCAAAAAAACCGGACATAATGTGACTGGCTCGGATGCTAAAATTTATCCCCCCATGAGCACGCTCCTGAGCAATGCGGGTATCAAAATATTTCCTGGTTACAAAAAGGAAAATATTTCAAAGGATATTGATCTCGTCATTGTGGGAAATGCGGTATCGAAAAAGAATGAAGAAGTGCAGGCGGTTTTAGATGCTGGTATTTCATATACTTCATTTCCCGCAGCTCTTTCTCATTTTTTTCTTGAAGGAAGAAAATCTCTTGTGGTGACGGGCACCCACGGTAAGACAACAACGACTTCTTTATTGAGCTGGGTCCTTGAATCGGCTCAAAGAAAACCCGGATTCATGGTTGGGGGATGGTTGAAAAATTTCGACACCAACCATCAGGTTCCCGTGGGAGATTATTTTGTAACGGAAGGCGATGAATATGACAGTGCTTTTTTCGATAAAGGGCCTAAATTTCTTCACTATCGACCGGATGCTTCAATTTTAACGGGTATCGAATTTGATCACGCGGATATTTTCAGTGATTTGGATCAGATCAAACAGGTTTTTCGTGACTATGTAAAACTGATCAAGGGCATTATTCTGGTGAAATCGGATGATGAAAATATCCGCAATGTTTTGCCGTCAGCATCCTGCAAAGTCGAAACCTATGGGTTCGATGAAAAAGCCGACTGGCGTATCGAAGACTATCGGTTTGAAAAGGGCTGTGGGCATTTTTCGTTGTCTTTTAAAAAGCAAAAACAGGCAGATTTTCAATTAGCGATGATTGGTCGTCATAACGTTGAAAATGCAGCTGCGGTCGCTGCACTTTGTTTGAATCTAGGTCTGACAGCGGATGAAATTAATGTTGGGTTTCAAACTTTCAAAGGAATCAAACGTAGGCAGGAAATAGTCGGGGAGAAAAGTGGAGTAACGGTCATCGATGATTTTGCTCACCACCCTACTGCCATTGACCTTACGGTTAATGCTGTCAAAGAAGCTTACCCCGGTCAACGTGTCTGGGCCGTTTTTGAACCTAGATCTGCAACATCTCGTAGAAAAGTATTTGAAGATTCTTTCCCGAAAAGCTTTTTAAAGGCAGATCAAGTTATTTTTGCGGGACTGTTCGCACCAGAAAAAATCAAAGATGAAGAGCGGCTTGATGTGCAAGCGGTAATTGCTTCTATAAATAATATGGGGGGCGTTGCAGAATATATCCCCCAAGTAGATGATATAGTAGAGTTCATAACCAAAAATGCAAAATCAGAGGATGTCATCCTTGTCATGTCTTCAGGAGGGTTTGATGGCATTCACCGGAAAATATTGGAAAGATTATAATTTCTTTGAATGTCGGTTTGTTTAGAAGCTAATGGATAAAAAATATTTCGGACAAATAAAACTGGGCTTGATTCAGAGAGGCTTAACCGTGCCAACAATGTTGCACGGACTTTCTGAAGTATCGCGAGGCCTTTGTTCTGGAGAACCCGGCGAAGAAATAACCCTGGCACTTGCTGAAGACTTCATTGTTAAAGCTCCGTTAAACCCTCCGGAAAAAGACGGGCCAAAGTTGATATCTCAGCAGGATCAGCTGAGGTTGTACATGGAAGAGGGCGAAACCGATGTAAGTATTATTTCTGTTCCAGAATTTCTTAAGCAACAGCTAAAAAAACGCACCCCCGTTTCAGAAAATATTTGCCTCGATGGTTATTGTTTTAATGTTTTTCTTCGCGCAATGGGGCGGGGGAAAAAATTGAGTATGCCGATTGAAGCCGTATTGTCAGTGATTCAGGCGGCATTCGAGGAGGGGGCCGCTGATTTGGTTCAGTTGAATATGGATTACACGAATGATGATGATAGCGGATTTCAAAGGCTGGCACCATTAGTAGAAGCGATTAAAAAACGTTTCAATACTTTTGTGGCTTTTAAAGGGTTTCCGCCAGCAGACAAAAGAATAATTGATCTGGTTTATGCTTCAGGATTTGACATTGTAAATTTTCCGCTTGGTGGATTCTATGGAACCACAAAATCTAAAAAAATTATGGGCGCTGAAAAAATTTATACAGCTCTGGAATATGCATCAAGTGTGTTTTCTCCCGGAACGGTCTGGACGGATCTCGCCATGGGACCCGGCTCTCAAGATCAGTTTAAAGATGGAATTGATCGCCTGACCGATTCAGGAATCATGCCACTGATTCTTTTGCAACGAGATAGCGAAGGTTCGACCTATCCAAACCTGGTGGAGCTTGCAGATCATATGGAACAAGCCATTCAGCGTAATGGACTTCCGCTTAAATGGTTGTATCCCGCCTGCCGGTTTTTGAGTCCTTTGGACACCCGGTTTTTTACAGAAGATCCTTTAAAGGCAAAGCTTGCCGTGACCCCTGTCTATCGTTCAGGGTTCGGTAGAAGGACTTCCGCCGGGTTTGCCGCAATACGGCGAAAATTACGGATTCGCAATGTGAACGACTCTTTTGAGTCTGCCGGGTTATAGAGAACAAGTTTGAAATGATTGTTGCGGACAAACGACAAATATTCCTGAACTTCTGTTAAATCACATCTTTCGCTGGCACAAGCAAATACCCTTTGTTAGGCTGTAGGTATGGATGATAAAGTAAAAATACCGATAAAATTCCCAGAAGTTCCACTGAAAGAGCTGGAAACGTTATGGATGCAGGTGGGGGGCACTCTTTGCAACCTGGAATGCACCCATTGTTTCATCAGTTGTGGCCCGAAAAATGACACCATTACGATGATGACTCTGGGGCAAGTGGAAGAAAGATTGCGGGAATCTCGCGAGCTGGGCGTGAAAGATTATTATATTACTGGCGGTGAAGTTTTTATCAATCCAGAAATTTTTGAAATTCTTGCAGCCATCTTGAGCTACTGTCCGCTCGATGTGCTCACGAATGGAACACAAATCACATCCGAAAAGGCCAAGCGGCTCAGAACAATTCAAGATGCATCCAAAAACCCTCTGCGGTTTCGCGTCAGTATGGAACATTTTGATGAAGATAAAAATGACGTGATCAGAGGAAAAAATGCTTATCGCAAGGCTATTGCTGGAATTGTCTGTCTTGCGGAGGCAGGATTCTCTCCTATACTCACGGTGACGCGAACCTGGGAAGAAGAGAGCGATTCTGAAATGGAATCGAAGTTTGTTGAATTTCTTCGGAAGAGTGGCGTAATGCAGCCGCAAATTAAAATACTTCCTGGTTTTTTATTGGGACAGCTGGCGGAAAACGAGCGGGACTATTCGCAAGATGAATATGTGACAGAAAAATGTTTCGAAGACTTTGATATCACTCAATTGCAATGCGCAACTTCGCGAATGGCTACCGGTGAAGGGGTTTATGTTTGCCCGATCCTGGTAGATAATCCGGCTGCGCGAATGGGCGATACACTGGCTGATACATTGCGTCCGTTTCCCTTGTCGCACTCGGCCTGTTACACTTGCCGGGTGACAGGTATGACCTGCAAATCCTCCTCTTAAACTGAAAGTCAAATATGGCTTTACTGCATTCCACCATGGTGTCTCTGGGAACCGCTGCGAGTGAGTTTAAATTGCCAGGCATTGATGGTGTGGAATACTCTCTCGACACTTTTGCCGATAGTAAAGTGTTGGTAATTATTTTTATGTGCAATCATTGTCCCTATGTAAAGGCAGTCATTCAGCGCTTGATAGATTTGCAAGAAGATACGTTGAGTCAGGGAGTTCGATTGTTTGGAATCAATTGCAACGATGCGCAAAAATATCCGGATGATTCTTTTGAGAGTATGCAGAAGGTTGCAATGGAATGGGGTATGAATTTTTCATACCTATTTGACGAATCGCAAACGGTAGCAAAAAAATATGATGCCGTGTGTACACCCGATATTTATGTGTACGGAAAAGAAAAGAAATTGCTTTATCGAGGGCGAATGGATGATAACTGGGAAAACGTAGAGCAGGTCACGCAACGAGATTTAAAACAGGCCGTCGACTGTATTCTTGCTGGTCAGGAAGTTCCTGCAAAGCAAGTTCCGTCTATGGGATGTTCCATTAAATGGAAAGTATCTTAAGGGAAAACGAATGGAAGCTTTAAAAAAGTGGTTGTTTATATTGGCAGCGGTTATTTTTGTTGGCTCGATATTTGCCGATAAAATACTTTCGTTTTATATCGATTGGTTATGGTTCGAGGGCCATGGCCTTGCTTCTGTACTTTGGACCGTTTTGATTTCCCAGTTTGGTATGGGATTTACTGTCGGCATTATATTTTTTGCTGCAACCTACGGTTTTTTGATTCGCGTATACAAAAAGACTTCGCATTTGCCCATTTTATTATCCGATCAGGTTAGACGTGAAGTTCCTTTGCTGGATATTATGGCGGGAAACCTGAAGCTTTTGATTGTAGCCGTTCCTTTGGTTTTGTCTGTTATGACCGGGCTGGTCATGGCTCAGCAATGGGAGACCATACTCAAATACCTCAATGCGTCTTCCTTTAATCAATTGGACCCGATATTCGGTAAGGATGTTGCTTTCTATATTTTCACTTTACCTTTTTGGTTGATGGTCAAATCCCTAATTTGGGAAGTCATGATAGTGATCACTCTCGGTGTGGGATTGATCTATTTCTTTAAGCGCTTCGTTTATGTCGCACCCACAGGTGTTGTTCTTCTTCCAGAAGCCCGAAGAACTCTTTCTGGCCTGGCGGGTTGTTTTTTTCTACTGTTTGCCAGCGAGTTTTATATACAGCGCTATGAATTACTGACAAAAGGCAACGAACTGATTTCGGGAATAGGTTTTTCTGATGACTATGGGTCGATTCCCATTTTGTATGCTTTGGTATTCGTATCTTTAGTGGGGGCGTTGTTTTCTTTTTCAGGTATCGTGCGACCGGGGATGAAAAAAATTCTTCTTTCGGTGGTTGCTTTGGCACTGGTTTATTTTGTGGGAAATATTTATCCCAAGGTCCTGCAAAAATTTGTGGTGGCCCCAAACGAGTTGATAAAGGAAGCACCTTATATAGAGCGTACTATTGCTGGAACGTTGAAGGCTTATGGGCTTAGTGAAACGAAAGTCCATGCCCTTTCCGGCTCCGAATCTTTGACCGCTGAAAGTGTCCGTAAGAATGATGCCACTATAGAAAATATCCGGTTGTGGGATCAGGAACCCCTTCTCGATACGCTTGGGCAGATACAGGAGATACGCACCTACTACCAATTTCAATCGGTTGACAATGACCGCTATCGCATAAACGGAAAGTATCGTCAGACCTTGTTGTCTCCCAGAGAATTATTGTCCTCCAACTTGCCAAACCGAACATGGATCAATGAACACCTGACATTCACTCATGGTTATGGTGTTTCGCTCAGTCCAGTAAACCAAGTGACCCCGGAAGGTTTGCCGGTACTCTTTATTAAGGATATTCCACCACAATCAAATATGGATCTGGAGGTCAAACAGCCAGAGATTTATTTTGGTGAATTGGCGAATGACCATGTTTTTGTAAACACGGGAACGAAGGAGTTCGATTATCCAGAAGGCGAAAAAAATGTTTATAAAAATTATGCAGGCAAAGGGGGGTTCCCGGTAGGATCTTTTTTGAAGAAGGTGGTTCTTGCCGCACGGTTTAAAACACTTAAAATCTTGTTTTCAGATGACATCGAAAATGACAGCCGGGTTTTGATGTACCGTAATATAACGGAGCGTGTTCAGAAAGTTGCACCTTTCCTGAGATTGGACAACGACCCTTATCTGGTTATATCCGAGGGACGTTTGATCTGGCTTTACGACGCTTATACCGTGAGCAATCGATACCCTTATTCGCAACAAATTCCTCGATTTGGAAACTACGTACGAAACTCGGTAAAAGTCTCAATTGATGCTTATGATGGTTCGATGAATTTTTATATCGCAGATCAATCTGACCCAATTATTAAAACGTATCAGAATATTTTTCCACATCTGTTTCAAGATTTATTGGAAATGCCAGAGGATTTAAGAAATCATATCCGATATCCTTCAGACTTGTTTGCGATTCAGACTTTTATTTATGCGACCTATCACATGAAGCGGCCGCAGGTTTTCTATAATAAGGAAGACCAATGGGAAATTCCTGAAATAGATGGCAACATCATGCAGCCTTATTACACTATCATGAAGCTTCCCGGAGAAGAACAGGAAGAATACATACTCATGGTTCCATACACCCCACAGGGTAAGAGTAATCTGTCTGCATGGATGGTGGCTCGGAGTGATGGTGGAAATTATGGCAAGCTCGACGTTTATATGTTTCCAAAACAAAAACTAGTATACGGGCCAAGTCAAATGGTTGCGCGCATTAATCAAGATGCGGAAATTTCACGGCAGATTTCATTATGGGATCAACGTGGTTCAAGTGTTATTCAGGGTACCTTACTAGTTATACCCATTGAAGAGTCTCTGGTTTATGTCAGGCCGCTATATCTGAAGGCGGATGCGGGAAAAATTCC
>CALJGH010000232.1 GCA_938073925.1 uncultured Nitrospinaceae bacterium | reverse complement strand
ATAACAAAGTCCTAGCAATCGAACCGAACCATGTCCAAGTCCATTTAAATTTAATCAGTGTTTATGAAAGAATGAAGGACTGGGGACACGCTATTAAAGAAATCGAAATTTCCAAACGGTTGGGAGAGGAAAAAAATGATTCGACGACTATCTCCATCGCCGAAAGGAAGAAAAAATTCATCATTGGCAGGATGAACCTGACCGAGGAAGAGTATCTAAAGAAAAGCCAACCACCTTTTGATTGAGAGAATCCTACCTACGTAAAATTACCCAGATACTTCGACATAACCCAATTCCGCACGACAAGTCAAAGACATGTGGAGTTTTCTATTGCCCAGTGGCTTGATGGATATTTTCTTTAAGTGAAGAAGATTTGTTGGGGGTAGGGTCGATGAGTGGCCATATCAAAATAAAAATAATAAACCCAATCACTATGAACCCGATCGCACTACCTATCCAATCGATCAGCGAATATTTTTCTTTTTCATCATTCATAAAGAAAATCAACTAAAAGAGTTTGGGAATCCATCTCGGCACTTGGCGTTTGTATTCAAGATAAGGTTCACCAAACCTGCGTTTCAGTTCTGGTTCTTCCCATAAGGGTATAAAAACCAAACAACCTTGAACAAAAATAAGACACCAGATTAAAATAGGTATCGAACCTGAGAGCATCGCTTCCCCCAGAAGTACCAGAATAACACCTGTCATCATTGGATTTCTTACGCGTGTATAAACTCCTCGTGCTACAAAAATTTTAGGGGGATCATAAGGAGCGGGTGTTCCGCCACCTCCGTGTTCAGAAAACAAAGAAACTGAAATCCAGCAAAGACAGGCACCAGAACCTACTAAAAGTCCGCCGGGAAATGATCTGATAAGATCAATGCCCAGCGGATATTTATCAAACACACCACCTTCTCGCGAACACCATAGGAGGAATCCGGGAATCACCCCCATCACATTCATGGGGAAGATGATAAATGCCTTAACTAAAGGAGGAGTGATTTTCACTAATCTCAACTAATTTCATTGCCCTTCTTAACTCATCAACCGTAGTCAAAAACCAGTAGCACAATGAATCCGATAGTGACAAAGGCTGAAAACCAAGCCATGAATTTAAGCATAAAAGATCGCCTTTAAAGTTCTATAACAATTCGGCGTGAAGCCAACGGATCTATTCTCGCAATGCTAAAAGAAATCGTCAAGCTTTTAACTATTGCCTGCTGTTCTCCTACTACGTTGCGCGTTCCCACGTTGTGGACGGCCATTTCTGGCTGCAGGCCTGCTATTTTTCCCTGATGCTGGACGATAACCAAAATTTCTTTTTCTTTGCGTAGACTTTGGTTTAGAACCAAAAGAACGGCCTCTTTTTGAGGCAATGGATTCGGAATGGTAGATATGATCTGCCTCTACCGCTACCGTTTTGTTCGTCGCCTGTTCTATCCTTTTCAGATATCCCAGCTCTCCTAAGTCACATAAAGACAGAGCCATACCTGTAGCTCCCGCTCGAGCTGTTCTGCCAATTCTGTGAACGTAGCTTTCGGGTTCGTTCGGCAATTCATAGTTGATAACATGAGTGATTCCATCCACATCGATTCCTCGGGAAGCAATGTCGGTTGCAACTAGAACGCGGACTTTTCCTGTTTTGAATTTATTTAAAGCATCTATCCGTGCCGATTGCGATTTGTTTCCATGAATTGCATCTGCTTTGATTTTACTTTTACTCAGATTTTTCACTATCTTGTTCGCTCCGTGTTTAGTGCGGGCAAAGATAAGAGCTCTTTCTATCGTCGCATCTTCCAACATGGATTTCAGCAACGCGTTTTTGTTTTCACGATCTACAAACAACACTCGCTGATCGATTTTTTCAACAGTAGTGGAAGGCGGAGCCACCTCAATTTTCACAGGATCTTTCAAGAAACTTTGAGTAAGGTGTTGTATCTCCTTAGGCATGGTGGCCGAAAACAACATGGCCTGACTATTTTTAGATATCTTAGAATGAATTTTTTTCACATCGGGCAGAAAACCCATGTCTAGCATTCGATCTGCCTCATCAAGAACGAAAATCTCGACCTTGTCGAGGTGAAAACATTTCTGGTTGTATAAATCCAGCAATCTGCCTGGGGTTGCCACTAGAATATCAACTCCCCGCCTGAGTGCTTTGACTTGTTTTTCTTGCCTGACACCGCCATAAACAACGGTTTGTTTTAAGTTCATATAGCGTCCATAAACATCGAGACTTTCACTAATCTGCACGGCTAGTTCTCGGGTTGGAGTCAGAATGAGGGAACGCACTCCTTTGGGTCCTGCAGGTTGATTGCTTTCTTGCAAACGTTGAAGGATGGGCAGTGCAAAGGCTGCTGTTTTTCCTGTTCCTGTTTGCGCACATCCTAAAAGATCTCGGCCCTCCAAAAGATGGGGAACGGCTTGCATTTGGATGGGGGTTGGGTTCGTATATTCTTCATCTCTAACCGCCCTGCAAATAGGGTCGATTAAATTTAGAGCGTCGAACCCATTAGGTGTCGGTTGAGTTTCATCGACTATCGGTGGTGTTTGTAGTGCTGTGTTGGTTTGCATAATTTCCTTAATATATTAAATATGAACGTAACGCCTTTTAGACAAAAAAGCGACGTAGTTAGGCGAAACCCAAAGGGTCTGCTAACAAAAATTATTTTAGGGGGTTTGAGCTTTGTGAGAAAACGAGGGGGGAAAATCTGGGGGCCTGGGGCCGGATACTGCTCAACCAAAAACCACTACACCTGTAATTCTCTAGACGGCTATAACCACTTAAAGTATAGGGCATTATATAACAGTTCTTTAAATAATGCTAACCTTTAAATCTACTCCACCTGATAGTGAAATATTGACGTAAATGTCCTATTATTTATACATGATCCCAAATGCCAACACGAACAAGCTGAGTCCGAAACCTGCATTCATTAACCTTTATTTGGTAGAAATGAACACGTTCACAGCTAGCGAAGGTGAGGTAAAAATTTTGATGGATGAAAACCCATGACATTTTTGGGGGAGCTGGATATTTAAAATGTTACTGGGAAGTTTCATTCTGCATTTTCTGTATAATAAAAGAAAACAAAAAAACCTTGGGTAAGAAATGGATGTCACCGAACTCATTAAAACCTTTGTTATTCTAGTTGCTGTTATAGACCCGATTGGCAACATCCCGGTCTATATTTTACTGACCGCACAGAAAACAGATGCCGAACACAAATCCATTGCACTAAAAACTTCCTGTACAGCGGTACTCTTATTAGCCGCCTCCTTTTTGCTTGGAAAACATATCATCGGTTTTTTCGGCATAGAAATGTCTGCTTTCAAACTCATTGGTGGCATCTTCCTTCTTTATATCTCTTTTACAATGTTATCTAACACAAAAAGCTCTTACCTGTTTTCCGAAGAAAACGAAGATATCTCCCTGGTTCCGCTTACGTTCCCACTTTTTATCGGACCGGCAGCCATAAGTATTGTCATCATTCAATCCGACGAAATATCTAACTGGACCGGAAAAATAATTTCTTTATCTGAATTTGCTTTAATAGGTGTTCTGATTTGGTTGACTCTTAGACTGAGCAAACTCATATTAAATAACCTCAGCAAAACTGGAACTAAATTCATCCACCAGATCATGGGGCTCCTGCTCGGCAGTCTCGCGATTGGCATGATCGCAGAAGAACTAAAAATTCTCCTTCCCGGTTTATCGTAGTCTGCAAATTGCATGAGAAAATCTCAACATCGGCAAAAGCAATTCCACGCTAAGAAAAAAAATTCACCCAAGAAAAAAAATTTTTATCTCCTTCACATAATTAATGTCCTATTATATTTCAGAGATTTTATTGTCACTGTAGGCTGTTGACTGAAAATTTTCTACGTCTTCCATATATTTTAGCCAACTTACAGATGAAAATATAAACAGCACCGCAGTAATAGCATCACCCTTCTACAAATATAGGTATTCTGCATTCCAAATGATATTTTTTGCCTCAGGAAAATGATATGAAAACAACTGCTCATCAATCAACCGTTCCATAATACAATTCTCATCCATACCTATGCCAGAATACGCACGACGAAATTGGGTTCGGGTTTTGTTGAAAAAAAGTCATACATTTATAATTGTTGCGTTTTAATTCCAAGGCTAAGGCGCATAATCACCGGCCTTTAAAATTGTGAAGGAAAAGCTTTGTGCAGCAATACCGATCTCGCAAAAAGATTTTTATGAAATCTGATATCCGAATATTCTTCCCAAGGACTATCATTATCTAACAAGTCATTAATAATATTCTTTCTTATGCCTGCTGAAACTGTGTCTTTCAGCTTATACTCCAACACAATGTCAGCAGCCTCTTCAGGTTCCATATCCTGCAATGCCATGATAGTCATTTCAAGCAACTCTTACCCGGCAACTCCCTTCCGTTCGTCAACTTCCAACATACTCATACGGCTGTGATAATCTTTGTCCTCCCACGTGCCAAGTATATTATCGACTTTTTTTGAGTTCTTTAACGCAAACATCAAACTTATTGGCCATCTATTTTTTCCGCTTTAAGCGTCTCCCTGTTTTAATAAGTCCACAAGCACTTCCTCCTAAGCTTCATCTTGATACACTCATCCCATTATTATATTCGGGATGATTTCTTTTTAAATTGGAAATGTGGGATCATATAAAGTCTAAACCAACCATTCAATTAGCATAAGGAATCTCCCAATGAAAGACGGAAAATATTTCAGGATAGCCATCCGGATTCCAGAAATTTTTTATGTGCTCAGAAACCATGAATCGAATGAACCCGACAGGTTTGATGAAGAAGCGGAGTTGATAAAGCAACATCAATCGGATGAAGAATACCCAGTTTCCGCCGAAGTGCAATTGGGTCGAGACCAAATAAATAAACTTTGCAATGTGCTTAAATCCGCATTCATAACCGACACAAAAAATATTTCCACATTTAAAAATTATATTTTAAATCTGGAATCTGATTCTAAGGAAGCCGCTCTGTTGGAAGTAAAAAATTATATGCAGGAAATGAGGAATATAGAACAAGGTTTTAATGGCGAAAATCTATCAAATTTTTTTATCAGTCATTGGCCTGAAAAACCTGAGGATTTTTATTTTATGCTAAAAAGCATTGACTTAGCCGGAATCAGGGTGGTACGAAACAGTAGCTTGTTAGAAAGCCTAACGGATGAAGACAAGATCAGTATTTTCCTTGAAAGGTATTGAAGCCCGTCTTTGAGCTAAGAATGCCATTGACTTAAAGAACTTTGGGGTTTACTTTTATTCGATAAGAATCACTTTTTAAAATATTCAGGGTTTGTACTATGAAGAAGCTCCTCCAGTCTTTTCGTATGTTTTTCCCTTTCTTTATTCTTTTTTTAATTCCTGTTCATGTTGCACAGGCAAACAGCCAAACGTGTTATGCCCTCCTTCAGCCGGTTGACAATCAGGTCGCTAGTGTCAAAGCTCAGGGAGGTGTATGGGAAGCCTTTGAAAAAAGGAGTAACTTTCGCGATCATTCCACCGTGGCTCTTCATCTTGACCAGAAAGCCATTGCCCTTATATATACACTCGACTACATTTGCAAAGCTCTACATTCCATTCCAACAAACGATATTTCTAATTATATTTTACCGATGTGGCGTGAAAGAGGAGAAAAAGATTTCATCAAATATCAAACAGATGGTTATGGATATGCGGTGGAAGAGGTAATGACGTGGGTTAAGTATGCAAAGTATTTTGAGAAAAACCACAAACGCAAACTCGATTTTAAAAAGGTTCAGGAAACCATTAAAAAATCTGAATCTTTTGTTAATCGCTTTGTAGATATTGTTAAAAAAGTAAGGAAAACCAACAAGGTCAAAGAGGTAGTTGAAGAATCAAAAATCCTAATAGCCGATTTTGCTAAATTCCATAAAGAAGATCCTATTCTTAAACAAGCAGATGATGAAAATACGGCAATACCCCATGCTTCAACGTTGACAGAATCTGCAGATGAAATGTAACTAAGAGGAAATTTGAATGATTGAAATCCAATGCACTCAATGTAAGACATTTATCGCGCGTTATACAGGTTCCGGTGAATTGGACTTGATGTTTCTTGACAGCGTTATCAAACCCAATTCTCTTGCGGATCTAAAATCTTCCAGCAAGGCCGACTTGCCAAATTTAGTTTGTAATGAATGTGGTCGCAAATTGGGTAAACCAACTGCAGACGAAACAGGTCGGCTGGCATATAAAATGATCAAAAGTTCATTTCGAAAAAAGGGGATCATAAAAGCAATGACCACAAGTCCACACACAAGCTGGCGCTAACCACTCGGCGTGGTGCCTATGGGTATATTCCCGTAATGCCAAATGTACCTTAAACTTTTTACTCTAGTTCAATTTCCCTGAGAGAAAAAAATGAGCAAAACTACTAAAATTGTCCTAACTGTTCTTGGTGTTCTAATGGTCACCCTGTTTTTCTTTATGTGGAAAAGCCTCGGCGGCGGACCAATCATCGCTCCTCGATCAGCCCTTTAATTTAAAAACAATATTGGCTTAGCCCACGCCTTTTCAATAGGTTTTGGCGATCCCTTATTTTTGGGCATTTTTACCCATCAAGGCTTTTCATTAAATAGCCGTAGAGCTTTATATGGAAAGCGTTGACCACATTTGTAGTTTCCTGAACGGGTTAACCGAGGCACAAAAAAAGCAGGCGGATGCCATAGCCGGAGTGAACTTTGAAAAGTTACTTGCCGAATTTCAAATTTTGCGAACAACCTCTGGCGAAAAAAACCGGACTGGTAGTTTCAACAATCTCTTTGAAAATTCCCGCGCTTCTGACATTCGAGATATTTTTATTCTGCAACAGGAAAATACTGAACAAGCTTCTTTAGAGAAATTTTTCTCCTCGACGAAATCCGTAAATCAATTTGAGAATTCTCGCGCTTCCGACATTTTAAATATTTTTTTTCTAAATCAGGAAAAGGTAAAAGAGTCCGATCCCAATCCCCAGACATTTGATAATAGCTTCCCGTTAGATCTTGAGAAGTTAAGAAGAGACCCTGCTACCCCTCGCGGGGTTCCTGGTTTTATCGAAAAACGGTTTGAACTGTTTGGTCCAACCGTCATCAGTAGATTCGTATAACCACTCGGCGTGGTGCCGTCCATACCAGTAGTGAACTAGAGGGGGATTTCTATTTCAGATGCGGTCCAGGCCATGGACTGGTTTGCGCCACCGGCGAAACCTATTTTGCTGACAACAATTATGCCGAAAGCAGTTGGTTGTTTAAACCAACCGATTGCCTTGGGAACAATAGTTTTAGGATCCATGCCCTGTTCAATGAGCTGGTAAGCGCGGAAGGCTGTCATCTGCATAGCGATGGCTTCTCCATCTCCGGTAGTGGCGACGGCTCCCTCGGGTCCCGTATAAAGTCCACAACCAATTAAGGGAACATCGCCAACCCGACCTGAGTGGGCCTGGTCAGTACCACCTGTACTGAGTGCGGCAGCAAATTTATCTCCATCACGGACAACACAACCTACGGTGTCAGTCGTGGAAAAGTCTTTTCCTGTATTATTAATTTCATCCAGAGCAACTGTTTTGCAATCTTGATTCGATGCAAACTTTGCTGCTCCCGCTCCTGCCAGTACCCTATATTCTGACTGACTCACTATGCGCGCCACTTGTACCGGATTCCTGAACCCTTCCAACGTGGCAACCGCACCGAACGCGCCAGAGCTATCCATGCATGAGGCATCCATTTGCACGGAGCCATCATCGCGGCGGTGAGATCCTACTCCTGCATTGAATCGGCTGTCGTCTTCCAAAATAGTCACAGCATTGCAAGCAGCATCCAGAATGGGCTCGCCAGTTTGTAGTCCCATCATCCCGATCTGTCCGGCAATTGCAGTCCCATCGGCATGGGCCGGATCGGAACCCGCCCCACCATGTGTTAAAATTACGATCTTTTTTTTATCTGTCATATATTTATTTCTATAAAGAGGGAGCAAAAGTTGTAGGACTATTATAAATGAGGTATCCTAAAGGCCAATCAAAAAACACAAAGTAACTTATGGTCAAGTTTTGTCTACAGTGTAAGAATGCGTTCTGGGGAGGTCAATATTGCCCTAAGTGTGAAGGGGAAATTGAACTGCTCGACGCCGCTTTGCCTGAAAATAAAAAATACCTGCCGGAACTCAATATTGATGTGCGCCCAAAATATTATGCGCGTAGCTCGATGTTACTTTCCTGTTTCGGATTCGTCATGGCACTACCTCTAGGCGCATTCATCTTTCTTCGCGGTATATCTTCCAGCGACAACCTTTTACTCTGGGGCAGTTTGGGAATCGGCACCGTTGTTCTGGTTTCCTGGGGCTGTTGGTATCTCTCACACCGATTGTTCGATAAGCAAATGGAAGCCGTCGAATCCAAAGACAAAGAACTCCAACTCGACTAACAGGACAAGTCCTGTAGTTAACTAATCATTATGCCTTTATAAGTTTTTATATTTGCCCACTACGTATATCTCCATTATTCCAACCGTTTTTTCTTCAAGTAGACAAATTCTTACCCCTTCCTTTTTTAAACTTAAATTTTAAGCATACTTATAAAGAATTCCATTTTATAGGGATGAAATTGCGATCCAACTCCACCCTCCGGTAGTAATCTATTTGGAATTTTTTAAAATAATTCTAACTTTTACCCCCTATTTTTCAGATATTTTTCAATATATCTATACAAAATTAGAAATTTTGTATAGATATGTTGAAAAAAACTAATATAATGTCTAATATAAAACTTAAACGACATTATAAGTTTTTTAAATATATTTACAAAAAGGGGGGCAAAACAATGAGAGCAAAACAAACCATCTTCAAAACTCTGGCCTTCGCTTCTTTAACATTATTCGCATCAGGCACGGTGTTCGCCCAACCCAATGATGATCGTTCCACGGTTCCATTCAAATGGCAGTTTTTAGAAACTCTGTATTCAAAAATTGAGAGAAACCTGAATACTAATAAGCCTACAGGCGGGGTCATAGGTTTAAACCCTTTCGACCAGAAAAAATTCAACCACTACGGAATCAAAGTTGAAAATAAATTTAGTTCTATCGTTCGAAATATTGATGTCACATTCGAAAGAACTTCAGCAGGCCTTAAAGTTACAGATACTTCAGTTTTTAACACAACTATGACCGGCGAGATTCTTCCCATTAAAAAAATCTCAAAATTTTCTATGCAAAAATATTTTCACCCTGAGCATAACCATGACCGTATGCAGGTTGAATGGATATTTGGAGATACAACTAACGCAAAAATCGTAAAACATATGTTTGATGGCAAAGAGAGTCTCTCTGTAGGTTTGACTAACCTAGACCAAAGTTTATTGAATGAATATGGAATTAAACCTGGAAATAAATTCCAACTTTCTATTTCCAGCCACAACTTTCTTGTTGAAAGAACATCTGGCGGACTAATAATCCTTAACCACATTGAAAAAGATAATCTAGCTAAAGCATATTTGAACAAAGATACGGTTAAGGACAATATATAAGCCTCGTTTCAAATAAAGGGATCAAAAATCCTATGATTGACACAAACAAAATGGAAAACTTGATTTCGATAGGTGAACTGGCACGACTGACCGGAATAACGACTCATACCTTGAGAATGTGGGAAAAGCGATATGGCACACCCCATTCCCAAAGGTTGCCTTCCGGTCACCGCCGATATCCTAAAGAAGATGTTCCTAGGCTAAGGGCAATTGCCAAAGCTTTGGAATCGGGTTATCGCGCCAGCAAAGTGGTATCTGGAACTTTGGAAGAATTGCATGGTTTGATGGGATTGAAACCTTTAATGGATCCTAATCTCAAATCAATCCAGGAAAATGAAAACTCCTCTAACGAACTTTTAATTGAGCGTTGGATCAAGGGGGTTCATGAATACGATGATGACTGTCTTATTCAGGGTTTTCACCAGCAATGGAATAAATCCGGTCCTCTTAAATTCATCATTGAATATATGGTCCCTTTAATTAAAAGAATAGGTAAGGGATGGGAATTCGGCGAACTTTCTATTCCACACGAACATTTTGCAACGGAATGCATAGATAGCTTTCTCACCTCTAAATGGAGGCAACTCAATAGCAGAAAAGATGGTTGGAATTTATTAATGGCAACTTTGCCCAATGAAACTCATAACCTGGGGCTGCTTATGTGTGCCGTTGTAGCAAGTCTTTCTGGCGCGAAGATCATCTATCTGGGTCTGGATACTCCAATAGAAGATATTATTTCAACGGCTAATAATTTTGAAACCAAACTACTTTGCCTCAGTATTTCCTCTGGAAATAAATCATTAGATACGGAAGATTGTCTTCTAAAAATAAAAAATGAATTGAATAAAAATGTAACTCTTATTTCAGGGGGGAAAGGCACTCCAGACAATTTACCTGGAATCACAAAGATAGAAGGTTTTAATAACTTCAACCATTGGTTGGAAAATTTTGAAAAACAATTACCAACTGCAGTTTAAATTAATATTTTTCGAATACAGGTTTTCAACCTAGAAATGGATAAAAAATGGAAACTCCCAAGCAAGCAGTTATTCTTATTGGCCATGGTGGATTGCCTAGCGATATCCCCAAAGAAGTTGTTGAAGATTTTATGAAAATCCACAAGCAAAGAATACGAACAGGTACTCCCATAACCCCTAAAGAAAAGGATCTGGAATCTATCATTAGAAACTGGGAAAGAACACCTGAATCCGATCCTTATAAATCTGGATTGGAAAATCTCGCTTCCCATCTTGCTCCTCGGCTAGACGGTTATATATTAAAAACGGCCTACAATGAGTTTTGTTTTCCATCAATAGAACAAGCCGCTGACCAATTGGCAGAAGAGAATGTTACAAAAGTCATACTGATAACCACAATGATCACTCCGGGAGGATCACATTCCGAGGAAGAAATACCTGAGGAAGTAGAGGCTCTTCGCCAAAAGTATACGAAAATTGACTTTCAGTATGCCTGGCCTTATGATCTGGATATTTTTTCAAATCTCTTATCAGATCATATTATTAATTTTTCAAAAAAGTCTTCTCTTTAGACTCATCAATAAAAAATATGTCGCGGAAAAATTATTTTTATAAAGATCGTAATCCTATATTAGACCTGCTTGGCACTCTTCTTTTTACATTTGCGAGTCTTTTGTCCTTCTTAGTTTCTCCTAGCTATTCTCTTGGTTGGAACGATGAAGAATGGCTGCAATCGGGTTGCCCAAAAACAGCATCAGGAAAATGGGCTGCTGATAATCCTGAAACTACAAATTTAAGATTCATTTCAATTAATAATAGCGAAGTAATATATACCTCTCAAAACGATCAGACACACAAGTTTGGAATTAGTAAATCTTCTTTTGTTTCCAAAAATCAATACGTAAAAATAGAACTACGACCTCTTAATAATCAAAAAGAGGCTGTCTTAAAAATCCGCCCTCATCTTATCCACATGGATTTTAAAAAAGAGACAAACAATCCCAATTGCCTGATTAAGGTATTTATTTTTAAAGATGATAAACACGCAAAAACAGATCGATATTTCAGATGGAATATTTTTCGATTAATAAAATAATTAGAGGTTTTGTACAGCCTTAGAAATGGCGGCCAGGTTATGGCTTATGAATGTAAGATTTATGATAAAAATGGAAAACTTAAAAAAATATTGAAGGGAAACCAGGTAACCCAAGAGAGCAAAGATTTTTTCAATCAACCTTCTACTAAAAAAATCCGTTCTCTTATAAATAGCTTTAAAGACCCCGCTATTGAAGAAAATAAGAATACTAAGTTCTACAATAAAATTTGCGTGGTTTGTAAGAGGGAATTTCATCCTCGGCATCCAAATTCAAAATACTGTTCGCATGAGTGCCAAAAGAATTTGTATCTGGCAAAGAAAAAAAAGGGAAATCCCGGTTAAAATTTCCGGGCTTGGGAGTTTATCCGGTTTTCAATATTCCTCTCGGTTGAAAATTTGAAAATCGGTAAGCCGGGGTTTCCCGTAATAATTTAAATCAAAGGTTCAACTGCTGGCTCGGTGACCGATGTCTTTTCTATAGTGGATACCCTCCCACTCAATTTTTTTTACGGCTTCGTAGGCACGGGAGATGCCAGTCGCAGTATCTTTTCCAATGGCCGTAACGCCTAAAACTCTTCCCCCTTGCGTTAGCACCTCTCCGTCTTGTTCTTTGGTACCGGCATGGAACACCACCACACCGGGAAGAGCGTTAGCATCTTTTAATCCTGAAATAGACTTTCCTTTTTCATAAGAGTCCGGATAGCCCTTTGCTGCCATCACTACGCAAACAGACGACTCGCTTTTCCATTGCAGTGGACATTTGTCCAACGTTCCATCGATACATGCTTCAAATATTGGAATGATATCGCTATCCATCCGAATAAGGAGGGGTTGAGTTTCGGGATCACCAAAACGGGCGTTAAACTCAAGAATCTGCGGACCCGTTTTAGTCAACATCAAACCGGCATAAAGAATTCCCTTATAGGGTCTACCTTCTTGCTGCATGGCTCGAATCATAGGCAACATGATTTTATCGCGAACCTTTTGCCGCATTGTCTCTGTAAAAATCGGTGCCGGAGAATATGCGCCCATGCCACCTGTATTAGGGCCTTTATCACCATCATATGCAGCTTTATGGTCTTGGGCTGAATCCATCAGCAAAACCGTTTGCCCATCACTAAAAGCTAAAACAGAAACTTCTTCTCCTTCTAAAAATTCTTCGACGACGATTTGGTCACCCGCTTTACCAAATGATCTCTTTCCCATTATAGAGTCGACAGCAGCCAGAGCTTCATCTGCAGTTTGGCACAACAATACTCCTTTGCCTGCTGCAAGGCCATCTGCCTTCACAACTAACGGACAATTCTTAATTTTGATATATTCTGCTGCGCTGTTGGCAGAGTTGAAGGCTTTATACTCTGCAGTTGGAAGTCCATATTTTTTCATAATGTCTTTTGAAAAAGATTTACTGCCTTCCAATTCGGCCGCACGCGCATTAGGGCCAAAAATTCGTAACCCCTTTTCTTCGAATCGATCAACGATTCCTTTAACTAAAGGCTGTTCAGGACCTACCACGGTTAAGCCGATATCGTTTTTAACCGCAAATTCAAGAAGATTATCAATATCATCTGCCACGATGGGGATGTTCTCAGCAATTTCTGCTGTTCCCGCATTTCCTGGCGCGCAAAATATTTTTTTGACCTTAGGACTCTGTTTTATCTTCCATACCAGTGCATGTTCGCGTCCGCCACCGCCAATAACCAAGACCTGCATATTTTCTTCCTCGAATGCTTGTATAATTCCTTAGAGAATTTATATAAAATGCGTGCGTGTTGCAACTCTGTTTCCTTAAATAGACCTGAAATGTTAAAACTGGATTCAATTTCTAAATCGTTTGGTGATAAACCCGTTCTCCATGATATTTCCATGGAAATTGACGAAGGCGAAAGGTTCACTCTTTTAGGCCAAAGCGGTTGTGGTAAATCGACTCTTTTGCGCATGATCGCAGGATTTGAGTCTCCCGACAAAGGAAAGATTTGGATAGAGGGCCATGAAATAAGTTCTCTACCCGTTGAACAAAGACCTGTTGGAATGATCTTTCAAAACTATGCCTTATTCCCCCATATGACGGTTTATGACAACATCGCTGTGGGACCGCGTGTGAGAAAACTTGTAGAACCTGAAATCGAAAAGCGAATTGATGAACTTTTAGAAATCACACATTTGCAGGATTTGAAAAATTCCTATCCGCAAAATATCAGCGGCGGCGAAGCTCAACGTGTCGCTTTAGCAAGAGCGGTTATCAATCGCCCAAAAATTTTGCTACTCGATGAACCCCTTTCTGCTCTCGATCCCAGCTTACGAAAACATCTACGAGAAGAACTAGTAGAAATGCAAAGGACTTTGGGAATCACTTTTCTTTTTGTGACTCATGATCAGGAAGAAGCCATGAGCATGGCAACTAAAATGTGCATCATGGAAAAAGGATCTATCAAACAATCAGGAACACCTGCTGATTTATACGAGCGGCCTAAGTCTTCCTTCGTTGCTAACTTTCTTGGGGAGATTAATTGCCTTAATGGAAGGGTCGAACAGAAAACTGGAAATATGACCACACTTTCTTTAGGAAAAAGCGGGAAGATTCAATTTATTGCAGGAGTTGATGAAAATAAAGAACAGCAATGCTATGTCCGTCCTGAAAATATATTTTTCTATTCCAACCAAGAGCATAACCAGCCGATGAATAGTCTCGAAGGAATTCTAATCAGTATTAATTTTTTCGGAAACCATACGCGATATCAGATTGAACTTGCCGATGGTTCTATATTTAAAGTTTCCCTGCATCACAGGAAAGCAGTACAACATAAAATTTCAAGGGGAGATCAAGTCCGTATGTTGTTTGCGGTCTCTGATGTATTTCAAATCAATGAAAATTAAATATTTCAGCACTATCATTTTTTTATTTTTTTTCGGTCTGGTAATCGGCTGTGGAAATAATGGTGACACTAAAGACGATACTTATATTATTGCCACCGATGCAACGCTTCCACCCATGTCATTTATGAGTGTGGGAAATGACATGATTGGATTCGAACCCGATTTAATACGTGCCATAGCGGATAAGGCAGGGTTCAATATCCGTCTTGTCAATGTAGAGTGGGCTGGACTCTTTGGTGGTTTGATCACCAAAAAGTTCGATATGGTTATCAGTTCTGTAACCGTTCTGGAAGAAAGAAAGCAACGAATGAGTTTCAGCATGCCTTATCTCAAAAGCGGACTTACTCTAGTTGTTCACAAAGATCAAACAAATATAATGTCTTTTGAAGATGCTAAGAAAAGTAATGCTTTGATTGGAGCTCAGATTGGTACAACTTCTTATTACTTTCTGCAAAAAGAATCTTCGATAAGAACAAAGGGGTATCAGATGTACGGTCATGCCATAACCGATATGGTCAATGGAAAAGTCGATGCGGTTTTGGGTGAAAGCTCTGGAACTCTGTTTTTTAGAAATAAGCCGATTTTTCAAGAAATAAAAATGGTTGGGGAAATTCTTTCCGATGAATTTTATGCAGTGGTTTTTCGAAAAGATGAAATTAAACTTATGATACAGGTAAATTCTGCCTTAAAAGAATTGATCGACGATGGAACCGTTGCCCAGCTTCATAATAAATGGGATTTGGGTCAGGCGGCTCAAGTTCCTTAACCATAATTGCTCATCACATATAGCCTCATGCTAGAAATATTTCCCAAACAAAAAATAATAAACACGCAAACCGGAGCGTGGAATATCGCTGTCTTAATCAGTGTTATATTTTTGATTTATCTTCCGTCCAAGGAAGCACTTTCTACCAGCGAGCAATCCGGCGGATATCTGGAGCTATTATCGCTTTTACCTGCCGGAATTTTTTACACATTACTGGTTACTTTTCTGGGCAGCGCTGCCGCCATTTTGGTTGGGCTGCTGGTGGGACTGGGAAAACTTTCAAAGAATCCAGCTATTCGTCTTCCCGTATCCTTTTACACAGAGATACTTCGCGGTGTACCGCTACTCGTTCTTTTATTTTATATCTATTATGCCTTGGGAGAGTTCATTCATATGCCCGCACTGGTAGCAGCCGTAGCAGGATTCGGATTCAGCTATGGAGCCTATATGGCGGATGTTTTTCGTGCAGGCATTGAAGCGATACCGAAAGAACAAAGCGAGGCGGCTCGCAGTTTGGGAATGAACGAGAAACAGGCTTTGACTCAAATCATTCTTCCACAATCCATGCGAACCATCATTCCCGCTATTGGCAACCAGACGTTGGGAATGTTGAAAGATACCAGCTTGGTTTCAGTCCTGGCTATTTCTGATATTTTACGTGTGGGTAATGAATATGCCACCAAACATTTTAATTTTTTTGAAACCTATACTTATGTTGCATTGACCTACCTGCTACTCACCCTCTTACTTTCCCGTTTGGTTCATAAATTGGAATCCCATTATCGTGTCGTCGGATAATTGTAAGCAATCTTACTAAAAGTTAATTGGCGGGAATAAGACAAAAAAAGCCGCAGTTGGAAAAAATATTTCCAGCTACGGCTAATTTATAAATCGACAATTTCCTAATCCATAGGTTTTAACTCACAAACCCCATTCAAAGTCACAACGCCGATGGGGCCGGGGAAATGAGACCATTACTCTCGACTCATCTGGTTGATCTCCTCCTCTATTGCATCAATCGCTTTTTTATTTACCTGACCACTATAAAAAAATTTTGCTACAACTGAGTAATCGGCTTTTCCCACCTTATCATAATGGTCGTAAATATTATCTACTGCCCTTACAAGATGGCTCAATGTAAGATTTGCGGGCAAACCGCAAACGCTCTAGCATTAGGCGATATACCCTTCAATTGCATTGGATTGATCCGAATTTGTGGCACACCATAAGTCCTTATGGCTGCTTCGGCAATCAATCTTGCGGACGAATCTGGAATAATTTGGACTCGGTTTCCATGATAGTCACTGCAATATTAATTTTTGATAGAATTTTGAGCAACGGCTGGAATAGAAAATCCAACCAGGAAGAGAGCTGTCAATATCAGCTTTTTCATCATAAGGCACCTGTTCAAAATTAATCTAGCTTCTGAAAATTAATAAGTATCAGCGGCTTAACCCCCTGATTTATATAACTTTCAATTCCTTAATAGCCTATATCATCCTTAGATGAGTTTAATCTCTCTCTTTAGATAGGCAAACCTTTACTATTAGACCGCGATTATAGTTATTTTATTCAATTTCTCGAAAAATAAATTTATCAAAATCGTGACTTTAGTTTGTGAAAATATTATATTAAAAGTGATCAAAAGATTTAAATTTGAAAGGGTTGAAATGAACGCAACAATTGACAACGAAAAAAACGTAGACACCGATGATTATTTTCTTCTTGCCGCAAGAGTCTGGAATAGTAAAACGGAGGGGTACTCTGCCATCGATGACTCTGCTACAACCCAAAAGTATTTCAACAATTACCCGGATGCTGAAGAATCATTCCAGAATAAGAACGAATTTCCTGAACTTAAGGGAAAGGACATTAAATTGGATTTAATCCATGTCCGTTTTGGTATAAATCGATTTTTATTGAGCAAGATCGTCTTTTAAACCTGGTCCTCTTTTATTT
Source organism: uncultured Nitrospinaceae bacterium (assembly GCA_938073925.1). Classification (GTDB taxonomy): domain Bacteria; phylum Nitrospinota; class Nitrospinia; order Nitrospinales; family VA-1; genus UBA8687. Next base: position 122 of record CALJGH010000232.1, on the reverse strand, counting down.
GTAAGATCTTTAACAAAAGAACGCACGCACCATAAAAACATCGTCCGCCACAGTTATAGTAGTAAACATTTTTTTCTCTCTATATTCATTATGTCCCCTGAATTTTTAATTATAGTGCTCGA
>CALJGH010000231.1 GCA_938073925.1 uncultured Nitrospinaceae bacterium | reverse complement strand
CTTGGAATACAGCGTGCTGGTTAAGCTTGACTTGGATTTTGATGAACTGGAAATTCTAATCGAAAATATGAAAGAAGGATTGGACGCTGCTAAGTCGATCCTTAAAGGAAGTTAAGCAAATATTACGCACTCATCAGTCGCAATAAAAACTTTAAGGATACTGCAGTTTGAGCTGGCGATAAGTCTCCGATAACACCTACCAATATTTCTGCCAGTTCAGGCTTTCTCTGTAAAGCTCTTACCACCCGGTCGCAAAAAAACCGACTATAAATCAGTTTCTGAAAAATCCTACTCAATAAAAACTTTTTATCGAATTCCTGTTTTCTTCTTACTTCGTAATCCTTTAGCGCCTCGTTCGACCAATCCGTTTTTTTAAAAGCTTTGTCAGCAACATCTACGGCGATTTCAGAACTCCGCAAAGAAAGGTAAATTCCTTCACCTGTAAAAGGGTCGATGAACCCCATCGCATCTCCCACTAGCAACAGTCCACCACAAGTAACCGGTTTGACGGAAAAAGCCAGCGACTCAATAGCCCGCACCGATTCGATGCATTCGGCATCTTGTAAGATTTTGCGTCGATGGCAATTTTGCATGACAGCGTCCAGATAAAACGTATCCGGCTTTTTGCCGTGCATAGATTGACGGTTGACCACCAGCACTAAATTCGAGCGGTCTTTCCCCACACTTGAAATACCCGTATAACCAGGACAAGAAATGTGCATATAACAATAATCATCGGCAATTTTCGCCCCCTGCCAATGCGCTGCCATGGCTATTTTAGTATTCTCCGCAGACTCTTTTTTCAAATCCATTTTTTTTAACGAGAGTGCATTACGACCGCCTGCATCAATCACTAAAGGGGCCTTAAGAGTAAAAGAAGTTTTGTTCTCATCCCACCCACGAACCCCAGTAACGCGACCCTCGGCAAACAAAAAATCTGTAACCTTGTGTTGTTCTCGAACCTCTATACCAACTTGCTTCACCTGCTCCACAAAAATGGCATCCAACTCATATCTTGGAACAGACAAGCTGGTCGGGCGTGCATCCATCCCCGGCAATTGCGGATAATCAATCAGAATCTCTTCTCCTTCATAAGAAGAGATAGCGACCCCTTTCAATCTTTTGGGGGATAAAGCTTCGATGCGATTAAGAACTCCCAATCGTTTCAGTATCGGGTCCGCTGCTGGACTGATAAATTCACCGCAAACTTTGTCTCGCGGAAACTTCGCCTGATCGCAAAGCACCACCTTATAACCGAGCCGATTGAGTCCCAATGCAGCCGCGCACCCGGAAGGGCCACCCCCAATGATGATGACATCTACTGTCATTTTTTCTTACCCAGAAAAGCAATGCGATAGGGAAAATGGCGGTGAATCTCAAAAGGAGTTATTTCCGCTTGCATGGCAAGTTCACAAAACTCGGAAGGGGTGAACGCGTTCATAACAGAGACCGGAGCGTCATAACGGGTGAGACGATTGCGAGTGAAAATTCGCGTCAAAAGGAATATAACCGCATGCGCGATTCGACTGCGATGCAAATCATTGATCAAAAATCCCAATCGCGCGGATTTGTAAATTGCTTTTATAATTGCGACCGCATTATCCCAAGTGAAGTGATGCAGCGAAAGATTGTTTACCGCTAAATCGAATCCTTCATCTTTAAAGGGCAACGCTAGCACGTCGCATTGCACTAGACGAATTTCAGGATATTGGCAGATTTCATCCTTCGCCATTTTCAGCATTTTGGAATTGATATCAATGGCTGTGACTTGGATAGGAACACCCAGTTTACGAGCGAGTTTGACAAGAGCCACCGGTTGATCCGCCGAACCCGTCGCGGCATCCAGCACGGTGAAAGGACGGTCCGACTGATGCTTTTTTAGAAATTCTCCGGTATGGTGAAGCAGAACTCGGTAACCGCTTAAGTAGCGGTTAACCGTAGTAACATCGTTCAGGCTATCACGGACTTCTTCATAAGAAGCTTCATCCAGATCTAGCAATTCATCTCGAAGGTTTCGTAGCGGAAAGAAAAGGGATTTCACATCACTAGCCGTGAGGGCAACTGGCCATATCATGTTGCTTCATCAACATTCTTTGAGCGCATGAAAATGCAAAACTTACCAGCAGAGGTTCTCTGCCGGGCCACGCCCGAAGGAAATGGGTCGTTACCCTTAAAACCAAAAGTAGCCATTAAGCTTCTCGAATTAGTTTCTAACAATCCCCCCTGAGAAGAGGGATACAGGGGGTTGCCTTTCCCTTCTCTATTATCTGGAGGAAGAGAGCTGAGGTGAGGGAGACTAAATAAATTCATACTCATTTTCTCATAAGATAAGCAAACTAATCCCGAAAGAAAAAATAAAGCTGGCCCGATTGAATCCTCTTCATCGTAAGGTTCAATGCCATACCTTTAAACAAATCGCGAGTAGCGGGAAGCATTATCAGCAGAGCGATCGTGTCCGTCACTACTCCCGGTGTGATGAGCAACATACTGCTAAGACTCATCACCGCACCGTTCAATACGTCATCCGAAGGTGCTTCGCGGGATTTGAGAGACCGTTGAATTCTTTCAAAACATTCGTTGCCATAACTCCGACTGACAACAATACCAATCAGAAACGTCAACATGATCAATGAAACTGTATTAATAATACTGAGCCATTCGCTGGTCCATTTCAGTCCGTACAGTTCAATCCCTGTTCCTATTCCAAAAAAAGCGGTGACCGGCAAAAGCATTTCCATATTCCTTTAAATAATCGAAAATCAAATAGAAACTAAACCATAGCATGGCCCTACCTCACCGAAAAGGGAAAAACTTCTCGTGACAAAAAACATCGATCTTCCTTTCATCTTACTTTTTGGTTATACTTAGGTCCATAATTCTCGACTTGTGGAGGATCGGGATGAAACATTGGATTAAGACAACTTTAGGAATCGGACTCGCCATTGGTTTATGGCAAGTTTCTGCTGATGCGCGTTTTCTGGATTTAAAAAAACAGGAAAATGTGCCAACAACTCCCGCGCCCATCCCACAAACGACGACAACTGCGCAACCTACTCCAACCAGAACCAGTTACAACCCTCAAGTTGTACCCAAAGGCATCAGCCTGCGCTTTGAAAATCTTTCTTTAATAAGTGTTTTACAAAATATTCAGGAAGAAACAAGCATTTCATTTTCTATTGATCCCTCTATGGAAACGGTCCCTTTCAGCGCTACCATTCAGGCTGATGACTGGGAAGCTGCGGTACGCGAACTTTTAAAAGGGTTCAACCGGGTCGAGGTGTGGACAGACAACCTTCAAACCAGTCGCATCTGGGTACTTTCTGGCGAAGGGGTTTGACCAGACAATCGCGATACAGACATTCCCTTGAGTCTTCAGACCGCAATACAACAACCGAGAACGCAGAAGAGACCTCGCTTCCGTGCCACACCTGCCCCGATACCCCCACCGACTCCAGCAACTAATGCATCGGTACGCATTAAAGATCTACCGCCACATATTCTTTTTGAACCGGGTGTATTGACCTTCTTTAAGTCTAAAGGCATTGCGCTTCCGCAGAACGTGAAAAACATGTTTGGTCCTAACCTAGAAGGGTTGCCCGCCAACATGCCTATCTCACCCCATATATTCAACGACCCAACCTTCACCGGGTTCCTTCAGTCCAAAGGAATTTCAACACCACAATCCTAGTTCTTCTTTTCTTCACTCCTTTTCAAAGCTAGCAGAAAATCCATAACCCGTTGCAATTGGTCACGCGTAACAAATTGTTCTACGTCCTGTTTATCAGCGTTACCTTTATGATGAAAACTTTTGAAGTCACTTAATAGCTTTTTTTGATCTCTCTCTTTTTCAAGTTCGTACACTTGCAATAGCCGCGCCCCTTTATTCCCTCCCCGCTCCTTGAGGCTGTGGCAGAACAAGCAGTTGTTTTTATATACTTCGAATCCTTGGATTGTCTCTTTAGAAACCTTGGCGATTTTTA
>CALJGH010000230.1 GCA_938073925.1 uncultured Nitrospinaceae bacterium | reverse complement strand
CAAGTTTTCTTCATTTTTAAATTCGCTGAGCATCCAATATTTGCTGGCCCAGTCCACACGACCTAATACGGCTTCAGGTCCTTTTGGCAGATCGGTCAATACCGACTCCCAATTTTCAAGTATCCAGTCTGTTTCTTGATTTGTCCCTGCGAGATGTTTTTTACAGGTGTCCAACATATCCAGTTGTAATTCCAGTGCTGTTGAAGGGGCACCAGAAGCCAGGATCACATCCCACTTGAATTCTTGATCTCGGGAAATGGATCGCATGGACTGAACGGAATCGGCAAGAATCCATTCCTTTTTTGCCACACCCAGTTGCATGATTTCAAGCATCAGAGTGGTGGTGCCCATTTTCATGGCTGTCGCAAACTCGCTCATATTTGAGTCGCCAACGAGAAGATGAATACGCCGGTATTTGCTGGGATCAGCTAACGGCTCATCGCGCGTGTTTACGATGGCACGGTTGTATTGTACCCATCGATGGAATTCGTTGGGGATATGATCCGCACGTTGCGAGATCTGGAAATCAACTTGTTCGTCTACTACTTCTTGTGGCGAGACACCATCCCAATCCCGAAATGGATGTGGGTCGCAGGAACCAATGCGCCCGGTCCCGCAATAGATTATTCGTGTCGTTAAAAATGACGATAGTAGTTTCAGGTTTTCGCCTTCATCGAAAGGGAAGCCTCGCCCGACGAGATAATTTTCATGGCACCCGAACGTTGCGTTGGTTTCCAGATCAACATTGTTTTTTATGAACGATACATTATCGGCCCAACCCAATTCTTCTACAGCTTCCTGAATAAGCGTATCACCTGCGCGATCAAAGGTGATTAGGTCGACAAGGTTAGAGCATTCCGGCGATGCGTATTCTAGATGACCCATGTCTAGATAAAGTCTGCCTGCATTGAGCAGGAATCCGCCGTTGCCAGGGGGTTCGTCGTTGGCACGATAATGCAGATCTAGAACTCCGAGGTTTTTAGAGAAGATATGATTTTTTATCTTATTGGCAACCTGCATGGGGTCGAGACGAAAGTTAGTGTCATTATTGTCCTTGATCAGCAGACCGTATTCCGTTTCGATTCCAAAAATTCTTTTTTTCATGGATTATTATTAACCGCGTGCCGTGGAGGTTTTGAAAATTTTTGCGGTTTCATCGTCATCTAAAAACCGGTATCCCTCCTCAGTGAGTGTTGCAAGAGTGGGATAAATGTCATCTTCTGGTCGCGCCTGACCAGTAGCAGAATCGAACAATGCTGCGGTTTGCAGAAGGCGTATAGCCAGAGTCATGGCCTGTTCACGAGTTCTTTCTGCAAGCGGTTTTTCTCCCCATAGATCTTCGTGTTCGAGAATGCCGCGAATAATTTGTGATCCCGATCCAGTTGCGGTGTGGGTTCGAATTTGGAAGTCAGCTCCCAGCATATCGTAGAAATGAATTCTGGCTTTTTTTAGGTCGGGGTCGTAGGTCGCGAAGATGGGGCTGACCACACCCAGGCCTTGAACTGCCATGCCGACATTTTCTTTCAAAAGTTTGGAAAGCGCGCGAATTTTACCTTCGGTACTCATCGATTGTAGTTGAGACCGTCGATAATATTCAAAATTATGGGAAAGAACGCGAGCCATTTCAAAAGCCGTTGCGGGAACGCCAGCAATCGCCATCAGGGTAAAGTTATCAATGGGAATAACCTTATCGCATAGTTCATACATGATGCTGTTGCCTGCAGTGGCGCGACGGTCACCAGCAACGAGAACGCCATCTTTAAAATGGAATGCTAGAACGGTTGTTCCCTGTGGCACCGTGAATCCGTTTTGATTTGCAGTACCTTCTAATTTTGCAGGCCAGCGATAACCAGAATTTTCTAACAACTCAAAAAATTCCCCTGCGGATGTATTGGGTTCGGATTGAAATTTCATTGGCCAGTTCGTTGCTTATATTTTTCGGATTGTTTCGGGTCAACTTTTTTCATACGCTTGAGCAAATTTTCTCTTCCGGGTCGAGATGTATCGGGGCTGGCTGGCCCTGACTTATCACGATCTGGACTGGATTCCTTTTTTTCTTCCCTTCTTAAGGGATCATTCATTTCCATCTCATTGGCTCCTGTTTTGTTCTTCTATTGTGTATAGAATAATCAAACTACTGAGGACTTTAGTCTTTCAATCTCGTCTTTACTAAGAGGCCGATAAATTGCTTTACGCATCGATTTTTCGGTTAGCACAGCTCCTTCAAGATACCATTGATCAAAAGCTTCTTGCAAAGTTTCCGGGATATCTTTTTTAGCTTCATCGTCAGACTCCAGTTTTCTGCTTTCATCCCATAATTTACAGGCTTGCTGTAATGCCTGATCGAGGGAATAGGTTGCAAAAGGCTGTTTCTGAATTTCTTTTTGTAACCAGTCCATCACCTTTTCGTCCCCGGCAATGGCGGTGCCATTTTTAAAAGTTTCCCAATGGCCATCATAATTCATGCGGAAAAAATTGGGTATCCCCTCTTTATCTAGTTCTACAAGCAGCATGCGTATAATATAAGGAGCTCGTTGAATCTCTTCAAAATTTTGTTTGAGTGCTGGTGCAATACCAAATTGCAACAGGCGAGCCGAGTTGACATCTTGCGCAGATCGGTTGAAACCTTCCAAGTGGGCCATGTCCAACAGGTTCATTCGCAGCCTTTCTACATCGGCTGGGTGACCCACACCGCCAAGAGCAATGCGATCATAAACTTCGAAAATCTTTCCAGGCTGCGGAGCAAACCCGAAAATCAACAATCCTTCATTATAAGGAACCGCCATAACAGGCTGGCCCATTTTTAGTTTTTCCTGAACGTAATTGTGACGGGTTGATACCGCCTCCATCCAGCGATACGGCTCTTCAAACATTTTCCAATTCTCCTCTCTGGACAGATTTCAGACAAGTCAGTCGATCTTCACTCCAGAACTTATAACTGTTTTCTACAAACATTTTTATTATTCCTCTCTGGACATAGAATCCAGCCGGGTCAATTGATCTTCGCTCCAGAACTTATAACAATTTTCTGTTACCGAGGCCAGAATAGGATAAATTTGGACGTTAGAAATCGCATTTTCTTCTTTGTTGTCTATCTGAACGGCAACATGCAATAATTTCATGGCAATGACAGCCGCATCTTTTTCACACCTTTCAGCGAGAGGTTTCGGCCCCCACTGGTTTTCTCGCTCAAGAACATCGCGGATATGACCCGCCCCTGCACCCGTAGCAATAAACGAAAGAACCTGAAACTCGGCTCCAAACATATCGTAATAATAGATGGAAGGTTTGCCTTACCTAATATCGTGGGTAGCAAAATAGGGCTGACACGAGTGATTCCACTTGTTGAAGCTGTCAGATTCTCCTTGAGCAGTTTTGAAAATGTCCTGATCTTTCCTTCTAGACTCATTTGCCGAATCTGCGTTCGACGATAATACTCCAAATATTGCGA
>CALJGH010000229.1 GCA_938073925.1 uncultured Nitrospinaceae bacterium | reverse complement strand
TTCTATCAATCTCACTGCGGTTACATCATCCAGTCTCTCGATTGATACCTTGAGTGTAACATCGTCAGAAGGTGCTCTGTCGGCGCTGGACTCTATCAACACTTCTATCGCGACAGTTACGCAGGGTCGAGGTAAAGTTGGTGCGGTACAGAATAGACTGGCAAGAACTATTTCTAACCTATCGATTACTGTGGAAAACTTGGTAGCTGCAGAATCTCAAATGCGTGATGCAGATATTGCACATGAAGTAGCGTTGTTGACTCGAAATCAGATTCTGGTACAGGCATCAACTGCAATGGTGGGCCAGGCTAACCTGATTCCGCAATCGGTCTTGCAGCTTCTCCAGTAACAGAAAAATGATCTCGGATAAAAATTTATATCCTAGTTTATAAGCAAGGACGCTTTAACTAAACTTAAAAAAAACCAGACTTTTCAAGGAGGAAAAGAATATGGTTGCGCTAGCACTAAACACAAACTTATCTTCATTGAATGCCCAAAGGCATCTTGAAAATAATAGATCACAGCTTGGAAGTTCCATAAACCGCATCTCGTCTGGTCGAATTGAAGGTGCTTCTGATGGCGTTACAGAACTAACCCTCACAGAAAATATCAGAGCCGATGTTGTAGCTCTTCAGCAGGGCTCCAGAAATCTTAACGATGGAACGGCACTTGTAAAAACTGCCGAAGGCGCCTTGAATGAAATATCTGGAATTTTACTACGCCTTAGATCTATCGCATCACAGTCTGCGAATGGAACCATCGACGATGTCGAAAGAATATCAACCGACCTTGAGTATCAGGCCTCTCTTCGAGAGTTAGACAGAATTGTCGCTACCACGGAATTCAATGGCACTTTCCTTCTTGATGGAACCTTGGCTGCAAGTCAACCTGCCGCAGACCATAATGTTCTTCAATTGGGAGTGGATTCTTCCTCTAACAACCAGTTCGATCTAAATAACATGCTCAATCTCACGAATGTCGGAACGGCATCATTGGGCTTGTCGGGTTCTAACATTACTAGCCAGGGAGATGCCTTTCAAGCTCTTAACGCTTTGACCACTTCAATTGATGATTTGATCCAAGCTCGTGGTCGGGTAGGAACCACACAGATTCGTATAATGCATGCGTTTGATAACCTGAAAGTTCAAGAAGAAAACTTGACTGCTGCGGTATCCACTATTCGCGACGCCGATTTTGCAGAAGAACTTACCAGTCTGACAAAAAACCAGCTTCTGGTTCAGTCAGCTGTGGCAATGGTTGGGCAGGCTAATTTGAATCCACAAGCGGCTCTGACCCTACTTGAAGGAGTTTAATTTATAGAACTTACCGGCTCGCCGGTTTAATAAAATAAATTAACAGGAGAATAAAAATGTCATTAACAATTTTCCATCAGGCGTTTTCAGTAGGTTTTGCGCCTCAGTTTAACTCCGTACCTTCCAAAGCCCCAGGAACTGCCGACCCACCTCAGGTCAACCTTCTCGGTAATGCGGATGAGGGCTATACGGAACTCTCAACTGTAAAAATTATTTCTGATGATAACGATGTCTCAGCAGAAAATCAGGAGTTCACAAACCCAGATCATAAAACACAGGTGCGAATAGATCCTGATTCACAAAAAGTCATAATCGAAGTCGTAAATAATAAAACCGGACAAGAAGTACGTCAGATTCCGGGAGAACAACAGTTGCGTTTGAATAAAGGCATCACGGAATACAACGACATTGTATTTCGACAAAACAGCGATATCTCAATTGAACAAAACAGTTCGGATACGCATGAACAAGATCATTTAGTATAATCGCTTCATAAAATGAATTCCGGGACCTTTTCACTTAGATCTCGGATTACAAAAGCACCTCTGCTTCGGTAGAGGTGCTTTTTTATTTTTCAATCTCTTTTCAAATCAAACCTGTAAAGTAGCAATGATATAATAAAGGGACTACTTTATATTCACCTAACCTTTCATAAATGAAAATCTTCAAAACCGGAATCATTGGCTGTGGCCGCATCGGAAGCATATTGGAAGAAGACCCGTTGCGCGGCAAACCCTGCACCCACACCGGCGGATTCTCAGCTCTTTCAAATGTAAAAATAGTTGCCGGATGCGACATAGATGAAGATCGACTGAAAAAGTTCGGACAAAAATGGAAAGTAAAAAACCTTTATACCGACTATCACGATATGCTTCGCGATAATGCATTAGATATCCTATGTATCGCAACATGGACAAATCAACACGCCACAATGGCATTAGATGGTATCCGTGCCGGAGTAAAAGGAATCTTCTGCGAAAAACCCATCGATGTTGATATCAAACTGGCACGCAAATTAGTACGAACCTGCAAACAAAAGAATATTCCCCTGCTCATCAACCATGAAAGAAGATGGGACGCCTATTACCAAAAAGCTTATAAATTAATTCAGGCAGGAAAAATCGGCGAAATAAGAACCATTATCGGTAACGCTTTGAGCTCGAAACCCGGCAGCTTACCCGTATCCCAATATGGTGGAGGCCCCTTATTTCACGATGGAACTCATTTGATCGATCTCCTGTTATATTTTGGTGGCCCCATTAAATGGGTCTCGGGCCATGTAACAAGACCTAAGGGAAAACGTTATATTGAAGAAACCGCACGTGCCATGATCGGATTTCAAAATAATGCCACAGGCTTTATCGAAGGCGGGGGAGCGCGAAAATATTTTAATTTCGAATTAGACATCCAAGGGTCAGAAGGCCGCCTGCTGATCGGAAACGCAGGAAGAGAACTTTATGTGACGCAAAAAAGCAAACGCTTTAAAGGGTTTCAAGAACTAGAAAAAATACCTTTCCCCGAACCCAAGCGATATGAGACCCCTTTTATAGGCGGTGCCAGGGAAATGGTAAAAAGCATCCGCAAGCCCGGCGACTCCACAGGCGAAGATGCCTTGAAAACGTTGGAAACCATTTACACAATATATAAATCGGCGCAACAAAAAGGCAAACGCCTGAGAATAAAATGAAAACAAATATCTTAAATATTCTCGCAGGGCTTGGCATCTTAAATCTTCTAACGTTCCTGAAAATATATTTCAATGGAAACGAAGAACTCTCCTTCGCTGAAGAGTTATTCAATAAAATAATTACACCGAGGCAACAACTCATTACGAACGTATCATTTAATGGCATATTCCACGATCATCAACCCCTGCCCTTACCGCTGAGAGACTCTGGCGTATCAGCCTTTTTTATGAATCTAAAAATCTGACAGACGAAGCACTAAAAACCTGCCGTCTACTTCGAGAGGCATTTTATTCCACCCGTAGTTTTTTTGCTCCTGGTAGGAAGTCGATAAACCTTTGCAACCAAAAAATTGCTCACTGGATGGCCAAAAAACCAGACCTAATAAACAAAATGCCTCTTTCATTTGGAAGCCTGAAAAGCAGATTCCTCAAGAATTTTCAAGCCGACAGACCTCCCTCTACAGTGGGATCTATATTAACCGAGGTAGGGTTCTTCGGCTGGGTAACTTGCACAGCTCTCTTTTCACTTAAAACCATTACCCCGACAGCAGGTCTAAAATCCAAACCAGCATTCATTTACTCCACTTCATTCGTCCTTTTCGATGCAATTTGGATTCTAGGAATGTTCAACGTATAGCGGTGAGTCGCCGTTGCCAATAATGTCAGGGTTAATATCGAAAGCAAATACCACCCCGCTTTTGATGATAAATTTATTGGTATAAACCCAAGGCGTAGTTTTGTTAAAATTTTTTAATTGAAAATCATTAGTCCACTGTGCTAATTTTTCTTTTGTTCTTATTGCCTTTTCCTATTCGTTGTATCTACTAAAAAATTAAAAGAAAATTTTCCCGATGCCCAAGAGTTGTTATGGAGTTTCACAATGATCGAGGTTGAAAACCTGACCCGGTATTACGAATCCCGTCGCGCCATAAACAATCTTTCATTTCAAATTGAAAAAGGTGAAGTGGTCGGTTTTCTAGGACCCAATGGTGCTGGCAAAAGCACAACCATGAATATTATTTCCTGTATTCTTCCGGCTTCAAGTGGCACTGTCAAAATAAATGGATTCGACACTTTTGAACAGTCCCTTGAAATAAGAAAAATTATTGGATATCTCCCCGAAACGCCACCTCTCTATCCAGATATGACCGTTGCAAAATATTTAGATTTTGCCGCTGGTGTCCGTGGCGTTGCCGCTAAAAAAATTCCTGCGTCCGTTGAAAGAGTTATTGATAAATGCTCACTCAAAGATGTGGGGCATCGAATCATCGGGCGACTCTCGAAAGGTTACCAGCAAAGGGTTGGCCTTGCACAGGCCATGGTCCATGATCCAGAAATACTTATTCTTGACGAACCAACCGTCGGATTAGACCCCATCCAGATCATTGAAATTCGGAAATTGATTCAGGAACTTGCGGCAGAACACACCATCATTCTTAGCTCGCATATCCTCCCCGAAATCACTCAAATCTGTAAACGCGTGATAATAATAAATGAAGGTGAAATTGCGGCAGTGGATTCTCTGGGAGGTTTGACGGCTTCTTTAAGGAAAAGCGAACGCCTCTCCTTAACCGTGAGAAAGTCTGAAGACACTATCATTAAAAAATTAAATAGCATGGATCAGGTTCTTTCCGTTTCATCTGAAGAAGAAAATCAATTCTTTATTGAATGTGCGTTACGGTCAAACCTTCAAGAAGACATTGCAAAGCTGGCTCTTGAAAACCACTGGGGCATTATTGAGCTCAAACCCGTCTCCATGACACTCGAAGACATATTCCTCAAGCTCACTCTTGAAGAAAAGGAACCCGCCGCATGAAGAACAGCTGGATCGTAGCTAAAAGAGACCTGGGCTCATTTTTCAATTCACCCATTTTCTATGTGGTCACCACCGTTTTTTTGATTCTCTACAGTTTTATTTTTATAAATATACTTAATTTTTTCAGTATGCAGAGTATGCAGTCGGGACAATTTCAGCAAATGGGCATGGGCCTGAATATAAATGAAATGGTCATTGAACCGAGCTTTCAAAATATGGCGGTGGTTTTACTATTAATAATCCCCATCATTACCATGCGCAGTTTTGCTGAAGAAAAAAAATCAAAAACCTTTCGCCTGCTACTTTCTTCACCGGTGCATTTAAAGGAAATCGTTTTCGGAAAATTTCTTGCCTGCATGATAGTTGTCACATTGATGATTCTCTTGTCCAGTTACTCTGTTGGATTTTTATTCTTCATTAGCGAACCCGATATTGGACCCGTGCTGACGGGTTACTTGGGCATACTTCTCATGGCGGGGTGTTATGTGTCGGTGGGCGTGTTTGCATCTTCATTGACTGAAAACCAGATCGTTGCTGCGGTAATCACCTTCGGTTTTTCTCTTTTCATGTGGGTCATCGGATGGGGTGCTCAGACAGCTGATTCCACAACCGGACAAGTTCTCCAATACCTTTCCATCATTGAACATTTGGATAGATTTTTAAAAGGCATAATAGAAACCAGCGATATCGCTTATTACCTATCCTTCATTATTTTTGGACTTTTCCTTTGTCATCGTGCCTTGGATTCCAATCGCTGGAGGTGATTTTATGAAAAAATTTATTCCAATAGCGGGTTGGTTATTTATCTTGCTGGGGTTTGCGGCACTGTTTTTTTATATTGTGCTTCCAGACCTTAAAACAGTTATCTTGTCATTAACTGCCGTTTCTATTTCTAACGGAATATTTTTTCTGGTTTCAGAAGGATCGACTCTAAAGAAATTCTTTTCTTCTCGGTCGGCACTTCATGGAACCAATGCTATCATCCTGACATCCGTATTTCTTGGCATCCTTATATTCGCCAACCTTCTTATCCATCGCCACAAGCAACGATTCGATTTAACCGAAGGAAACTTTTTTACTCTGGCCCCGCAGACTAAAAAATTTGTAGCCGCTCTTCCTCGCGAAGTTAAATTAACCGCTTTTTTTCAAATCGAAACAGCAGAAAAAATTGCGTTCACCAATCTTATTGCCGGATATCTTGAAGAAACCGATAAAATTGAAATCGCTTATATTGATCCCGATAAAAATCCTGCCGTCACCAAACAATATGGAGTGACCACCTATGGCACCATCGTATTGGAAAGTGGCACCAAAGAAACTAAAATTCAGAACCCCAACGAAGAAAACCTAACCAACGCTCTTTTAAAAGTAACTCGCGATGAGCAAAAGACAATCTATTTCCTTGAAGGTCACGGCGAAAACCAAATCAACAGCTTGGAAAATGAAGGTTATCAAACTGCCAAAACAAATCTTGAACAAGACGGCTTCATAGTAAAACCCTTACTACTCCTTCAAACCGGGGAAGTACCAGAAGACGCTTCTGTACTGGTGGTGGCCGGGCCTAAAAAACCGGTTCAAGCAGAAGAACAAAATTCTATCCAGTCTTATCTTGATAAAGGCGGAGCGGTTATGATGCTCGTCGATCCGAAATCAAAATTTGGCATGGAACCATTCTTAAAAGACTGGGGCGTTTTGCTTGGCGGTGACATCGTAATCGACCCCATGTCCAAATTATTTGGTGGCGATTTCGCGGCCCCTGTCGTCAACCAATACACCGTTCACGACATTACCAAGGAATTTGTTCTCGCAACTATTTTCCCGATCATTCAATCAGTTCGTGCCATCCCGGGATCTAGAATTCAAACAGTAGAGTTGCTAAAGACCAGCGAAAATAGTTGGGGGGAATCGGACTTTGAATCGGGTACCGTAAAATTCGATGCAGGATCGGACTTAAAAGGTCCTATCTCGATTGCAGTGGTTGCAACAAAACTCATCGGGGCAGAAAAACCCCACAAGGAAAATGAAGAATCCCATGAGCGTGACGAACCACAACCGAAAGCTACCTTGATCGTAATTGGCGACTCCGACTTCTCTACTAACCGCTATAGCAATTTTTCTGGCAATGGAGACTTTTTTCTCAATACGGTTTCCTGGCTGGCAGAAGAAGAGAACCTGATTTCAATTCGCCCAAAAGAAAGAAAAAACACCCCTGTCCATATAACACGGGCATGGGGTACTGCCATATTTATTTTGGGTCTCCTGGTGTTTCCAGGGCTGGTTGCCGGAATCGGCATCCGCATCTGGTGGAAGCGACGGGGCTTATGAAGTTTAAAGGAACGGCCGCGATGATGGTCGCTTTCTTCAGTATCGGAATTTATTACTTCCTCATCGACCTACCTGCTGAAGAAAAGAAAGCGCAAGAAAAAGAAATCGCGGGGAAAATCCTACCCCTGACAATTACAAATATCAGCGAATTTTCTTTAATCAAAAAAGATCAGACCATCACGCTCCATCAAAATGCTAAAAATATATGGAACCTTTCTCAGCCACTTGAAGCTGTTGGAGATAATCCCGAAGCAAAATCCTTCCTGTCTGAAATTGAAGCATTGGAAAAGTCGCGGGTTGTTGAAAGCGATCCAAAAAACCTTTCACAGTACGGTCTCGACGCCCCCTCCTTCAAAATTCATATTAAATTTAAAGAAGGTAAAGAAGAAACCCTACTGTTTGGTGATGAAAGCCCAATGGGAGGCAAAATCTACCTCAAGCTAAAAAGTGATCCGGCCGTTCTTCTAGCCACAACGTCAAAAACAACTTTTAACAAATCAATCTACCAATTCCGGGATAAAACAATCTTCAATTTTAGTTCCGGTTCCATCACCCAAATTCAAATTAAAAGAAATGAACATCCCTTGGATTTGGTTCGCGAAAAAGAAGAGTGGAAAATCTCCGGGAAGGTGCAAGCCACCGCGGATAAGGATGCGGTATTGGCTTTTCTTCAAATGATTCAATTTTCGCGAGTAAAAGAGTTTGTGAATGAAAAACCCGATTCAATTGAAGCCTTCGGTCTGAAAAAACCCACCACAACCCTTATCCTGAAAGACGAGAACAAAAAAAGTTACTCTATTTATTTCGGAGTCGCAGAAAATGGCATCTATGCAAAAAAAGAAAATGCACCTGGCATTTTTCAAGTAGATTCTAAATTTCACAACGCACTTGAAAAAAGAAACATCGATTTTCTTTTAAAAACCTTGATCGAATTCGAAGAAAAAAATGTAACCGAAATAAACATAAAATCCGAAAAGGAAACCGTTCAGGCAATACGCCTTGAAAAAGAGCATTGGGCTATCAAGAGCCCCAAAGAAACCCCTGCCGATATGTCTACAATAAGGAGTCTATTGTTCGACTTAAAGGAAGCAAAACTCACCGAGTTTATCAAGTTATCCACCGATGCCACAGAGACGTTTGGACTCGACAAACCAGAACGAACTTTTTCACTAAAAACAAGTGATGGAAAATCTATAGACATTCAGTTTGGTAACACCAATCTAAATGGGGATCAGGTCTTCGCAAAACGAACAGGCGAGTCCGCTGTGTTTTCTGTTTCTAAAGAAACAACGAAAAAAATATTTCGCAGCTTCCATGAATTACGAAATAAAAAACTTTTCAAATTTGAAGCCGAAGATATAAACAAAATTGTTATAGAAACACAACAGACCCTTTTCGAAATGCAAAAATCCGGTTCCACCTGGAGCCTATTCAAACCAGAAAAAATGGAGATAAAAGATTTCCTGGGGAACGATCTGCTTTGGGCGATGAAGGGGATGGAATTCGAATCATTTACTGAAACGGGCATAGCACCAGAGTCCACAGGACTAGTTCCCCCTTCCTATAAAATCATCCTCTGGAAAACCAAATTGGAAAAATTTGCAGAACTGCAGGTAGGCAATCTAGATAAAAATAGCCAACAATACTATGCCCAAATTGAGGGTAAAAATGGCTATTACCAGGTCAAAAAGAAGTATCTGGACTCATTTCGACTAGAGATGAAAAAGTTCAAACAGCAGTAAAATCCATTCGGGCAATCTCCACCTCGCCCTGGGACGATACCCCCACATATTGTCATATTCGAATTTTGAGTATACTTCATATTGCGTCAAGAGAAAAAAAAATTAAAAAATCAGGTTTTGTGATAGCTATAAATAATTGTATAATAAGGAGTATACCATTTTTTAGCAATTTTATTCAAATAACCGCTTGACAGATACAATATGTAGTGGTATTTTTTGCGAAGTATACAATATAAAGCAAATATAGATTTACTTGGGAGCTGCAAAACAGCCCCATTTAGAGTGTCGTTTTTTTGGAAGGCTTAAAGAAATTGAGAAACAGAGTAAAGATCTTCCAGCGGCGGGTTACTAGAAAAGAGGATTCCATTGTAATGAATGAGATGCATCCCAAATTTATACTGTTTAGAGCAACCAGTGGGATGTATAGCAGTCTCAAATCCCTTCCCAAACCCCCAAACGTTTTGAGCGCCAGCCGAACTCTGCGATTTATCTCGGCAGATGATATCTATCCAATTGGCGTAAAGTGGAGTCCATTTTTGACCCCGGGTATGGTATCTCGGAAAAATAGTAGCCCGCCTCCTTTCTTTAATAGGAAGCGCCCCGTCTTTACCAGAGTCGCAGCTTAGCTTTTCTCCTATGTCAAGGACGGTTCAAAAATAGCATTGCAAATTACCGGGAAATGACGGGGCGTTTCACCCTCTTTCCCGGTTTTATTTTTTAGCTCCTCTGATATAATCCCCAAAAATAACTTTATTCAGGTAACCAGCATGCCCTCACTTTCCTGCCGGGTTTCCGGCGAATCTATTCCTCAATACGCGCATGCAGGTGATGCTGGCGCAGATATAACCGCATCCGAAAAAATTGCGATTCCTCCAAGGGAAAGGACTCTGGTATCGACAGGAGTTCGGCTGGAAATTCCCGAAGGATATGTAGGGTTGATATGGCCGCGAAGTGGACTCGCCGTTAAAAAAGGCATCGATTGCGGAGCCGGGGTCATCGACTCCCATTATCGTGGCGAAGTTAAAGTCCTTTTATTCAATCATTCAGATAACGAGTTCCAAATCGAACCAGGGGATCGAATTGCCCAAATTTTGATCCAGAAAGTCGAACGAGTCGAGTTTCACCTTGTAGATCAACTAAACGAAACAGCTCGTAGCGATGCAGGGTTTGGCTCAACAGGGAAATAAAGAAATCCCCCTACCCCACAAAATCGTTTATAATAGAAAAAATTTGCAAACAATAATTTTGGTTTTCCAATGAGTGAAGAAAAAACAACCGACCCCAAAGAAGCAGGAACTTATAAAATAGTTCGAGTGCAACCCACACCTAATCCCGACGCATTTCAATTTATGTTGAACGGAAAAGTGATGGGAGACGGCACCAAAACATTTGACTCTCCAGAAGATGTAGGAGAAGACGTTCTGGCTAAAGCCCTGTTCGGAATTTTTGGAATCCAAAGCGTCTACTTGAAAGAGAATTTTGTCACCATCACCAAAGCCAATAGCGTGGGCTGGCA
>CALJGH010000228.1 GCA_938073925.1 uncultured Nitrospinaceae bacterium | reverse complement strand
CTTTTGAGTGTTGTGAAATTGCCGGAAGTTGTTGAATACCTCTCAAAACCTGATGATTTTATGCAAGCAAAACCTCGTCATCGTCAGCTGGGAAACAGGGTTTTTCAGGGGTTACTACATACAACTCTTAAGGTAATTTAGCGTGAATTCAAATTAATAGATCGGGCAACGACCTCTCGTTCAAAGTTTACCTTTTATTCACCTCAAAAATCTATTGTCATATTGCTTTCCTCGGTAGGGGGCGGCATGGCACTTGCATTATTAGCTATATCAAGGGTTTTGGGCTGATTCCTGAACCCGCTCGATAACTGGAAAGCTGGATAAAAGCCTTATGTTTAAAGAGGTTTCTTGGAAAGCGGATCGAATTTCAAACTGTCAATTTTTTGGTGGATCGAAGGTTTAGACTATGGCGCAAAATGACGTTTTAAGTTTAATCAAGCAAAGACCTCAGGAGTTAATGGTCGCAACGGGAATCATTGTGATTCTTGGTGTCATGGTGATGCCTATCCCTACTTTCTTGCTGGATGTTCTGATTTCTTTCAGTATTACTTTTGCGTTGATCATTTTGATGGTGGCGGTTTTTATGTTGTCGCCTTTAGAGTTTTCTGTTTTTCCTTCTCTCCTTTTAGTGATAACTCTTCTTCGGCTTTCGCTGAATATTGCTTCTACTCGAATCATTTTATTGAACGGAGATCAGGGGGCCAGTGCCGCAGGCGAGGTTATCGAATCTTTCGGTAACTTTGTAGTTGGCGGAAACTTCATTGTCGGAACCGTTGTTTTCATTATCTTGGTAATGATCAATTTCATTGTTATCACCAAAGGTTCGGTAAGAACTTCGGAAGTTGCCGCACGTTTTACGTTGGATGCCATCCCCGGAAAGCAAATGAGTATTGATGCCGACTTAAACGCCGGACTCATTACTGAACAAGATGCTCGCACTCGAAGACGAAACCTGGAACGCGAAGCTGATTTTTATGGTTCCATGGACGGTTCCATCCGCTTTGTTCGTGGTGATGCCATCGCCGGTATTCTCATAACTCTAGTGAACATTCTAGGCGGATTCGCCATTGGTGTTTTTCAACAGGGCATGGAAGCTTCGGAAGCGGCTCAAATTTATACTTTGCTTACGATTGGTGATGGATTGGTTTCTCAGTTGCCTGCGTTGGTTGTTTCTACAGCGGCTGGTTTGGTAGTTACACGAGCGCAGTCTGATAAAAACCTGCCAGGCGAATTGATGAGTCAGCTTCTCAATCAACCTTATGCATTTATCATTGCTTCTGCCATTCTTTTCTTTTTCGGTATGATTCCGGGACTACCCCATTTCCCATTCTTCTTAATGTCTTTGTTAGCTGGGGTCATTGCCTACAACAAAATTAAATCGGACACGAAAACCGAGCAGTTAGCCTTAATGAAGAAAGACGATGAAGCGAAAGCACCGCTACCGGAAAAAGTAGAATCTATTCTTCCCCTCGATATCATGGAGTTGGAAGTGGGATATGAATTGATCCCGCTGGTGGATGCAGACCGTAACGGAGAACTTCTGGAAAGAATTAAATCTATTCGCAGACAATTTGCTTTGGAGATGGGTTTCATTGTTCCTCCATTACATATTCGAGATAACCTGCAACTCAAGTCTAATGAATATTCGGTAGTTATCAAGGGCGTGGATGTGGCACGCGATTCTATAATGATGGGACGGATACTTGCTATGAACCCTGGAACAACGGAACGAGAATTGGATGGTATTAAAACTACGGAGCCGACTTTTGGACTGCCTGCTGTATGGATTCCGAGTAATAAAAAACAGGAAGCGCAGATGGCAGGATTCACGGTTGTAGACCCCGCAACTGTAATCACCACACATATTAAAGAAACGATCAAGAGGCATGCACCCGAATTGCTAGGTCGTCAAGAAACGCAGGCGTTATTGGATAAGTTTAAAGAAACGAACCCGAAAGTGGTTGAAGAGTTAATTCCGAACTTGTTGCCTCTTGGTAAGGTTCAGAAAGTTCTTCAAAACCTGCTTAAAGAAAAGATTTCTATTCGAGATCTCAGAACCATTCTTGAACAGCTCTCTGATTATGCTTCATTAACTCAGGATGCAGATGTGCTAACAGAGTATGTACGTCAATCCCTGGCTCGGCCTATCACCAAGCAATACCAATCTGCGGATGGAACGCTGTCTGTTTTGACTTTGGATCGAGGCATTGAAGATATTATAGAAGGCTCGATACAAAAATCTGAAACCAGTGCTTATCTGGCATTGGAGCCGAATACGGCGGAAAAATTTCTTACAAAATTAAGATCGATGATTGAAAAAATTACACCGACTCTTGAGACATCACCGGTATTGCTGGCTTCTCCGGGATTGAGAATGCATATACGAAAATTTACGGAACGCTTTTTACCTGATCTTGCAATCATTTCGCACAGCGAGGTTGCTCCTTCAGTGCAGATAAAAACGATAGGTGTGGTGGACTTGAATGCGAATTAAAAAATTTACTGCCAAAAACTATGCCGATGCTCTAGAGCAGGTGAAACGAGAGTTGGGTGAAGATGCGCTCATAATGAGCACTCGTTCAATCAAGCCAGAATCACCTTTGTCGGGTCGCAGTGTTGCCAATAAGGTGGAAATAACAGCGGCCATTGAATTCGAAGAACCAGTTGCTACAAATATTGAAGATGAATTGATTATTAATGAAGACGATGGGTTAGATATGAAATCTCTCATCTTTAATCTTTTAAGCGAGAAGGGGCAAGCTCAGACTTTGGGATTAAAGCCCAGTCAGTTTAAAACTTTTTCTCATCTGGTGGAAAACGGATTGGATGAGCAACTGGCATCCAAAATACTGAAAAAGTCGATTAGTGAGAATGATGAAAAACCAGCGAAAGAAAAAATGCGCGCAATGAATCTTATGAAAAAGGTCATTCCCTTTGAAGGTGAAATTAACCTGCAAACGGAGGGTCCAAAAATGGTTGCATTCGTGGGTCCGACAGGCGTTGGCAAAACGACAACTATTGCCAAGATTGCAGCAGACTACGCGATTCGTAAAAATAAGAAAGTGGCTCTGGTTTCTCTGGATACTTATAGGTTGGGTGCTGTTGATCAACTACAAATTTATGGGGATATTATGCAACTGCCTGTTGAGGTAGCAGGGGGCAAAAACGAGCTACGCGAAATTGTAAACAAGCATTCTGATAAAGATCTCATTCTAATCGATACCACAGGACGGTCGCATCGGGATAAAGATTACTCGCGACAGCTTAAAGAAATTTTTGATGCGATCGGTGGAGTAGAAACGCATCTGGTTCTCAGTGTCACTTCCCAGGAAAAGCTGTTTTCGAAAACTTATCAACAGTTTTCACCGGTTGGCGTGGACCGCGTGCTTTTTACTAAATTAGATGAAGGATTGAACTTTGGTTCTTTATTCAACTTTTCAGTAAGAAACCGAGTTCCTCTGTCTTATTTTACTGCAGGCCAGAATGTGCCTGAAGACTTGGAGGTTGCGGCACCAGATAAGGTAATAAGTTTGATTTTTAACTGATTTCAAGATAGATTGAGGCATTAAGATATGATATTGGACGGACAAGCAACTACTTTAAAAAGAATGACATACGGTGACATGAACGAATCAGGTTTGAGGGTTCTAGCAGTCAGTAGTGGTAAGGGCGGTGTTGGTAAAACCAATATCGTGGCTAACCTTGCTTATGCCTTGTCTAAACGGGGTAAAAAAGTTCTGGTGGTCGATGCGGATCTTGGCCTGAATAATATCGATATTCTTTTAGGCTTGGCTTCCAAAAAACATATTGGCCATGTTCTGTCGGGAGAATCCAATGTCGAAGACATTATCTTACACGGCCCGGAAGGCATTCATGTTTTGCCAGCAGGTGACGGACTTCAAGAGTTGACACAACTGGAGACCGAAAAGAAAATGATGCTCATGGACGAGTTAGATCGAGTCAGTCGTGGATATGATTTTCTGATTTTCGATACGGGCGCAGGTATTTCAGCTAATGTAACTTTCTTTTGCAGTGCCGCTCATGAAACTCTTCTTATTGCCACAACAGAGCCTACGTCGTTGACCGATGTCTATGCGTTGATAAAGATCTTACATAATAACCATTCGCAAAAAAACTTCAGGTTGGTTGTCAATTCCGTTGCGTCCGAAGGAGAAGCGCAAGGAGTTTATAGAAACTTGACAGCAGTTACCGACCGCTTTCTTAGCGGTGTTTCCGTTGAGTATATGGGTTATATATTACACGACCCTAGTGTTCCGAAAGCGATCCGCCAGCAAAAAGCTTTTCTGGAACTTTATCCTTTTTCAAAATTTAGCGG
>CALJGH010000227.1 GCA_938073925.1 uncultured Nitrospinaceae bacterium | reverse complement strand
AAGATAGGAAAACTGGCAAAGCATATTCTTGGAATAATCAAACGAAAGATGATGTGGAAAAGTGGTTGGCAAGCAACCATTCATTAAATATAAAGAAGGTTGAGATGATTTAGATACAACATAATTGGTATGTCTCTAATGGTTATATTAGGAACTTATCACTTATGTTGTAAGTTCCAGCAGTTCAGCAGACTCCTCCATACAACGAATAAGAGTATTACACCATAAACACCACCACCCACTCCAAAACTATCTATTCGTATGGTATTCTCACCATATGAAAACCCCACTCACATTCTTACTCTCACTTGCCTTTCTGTTTTTGTTTGGTGGTTGGTCAACTTGAAATAAGAATCTTTTTTGACTGCGGCATGAATGTAAGGATTGGGTCTTAATCTTGTAATTAATCAGTCCCTCATCAGTTTGTGGTGTTATAGGTTAACCTTGTTAAAAGTGTTTTTTATTATTGCAGTTTTATTGACTTGATATTTTAGGAGGTGGTAGAAACTGATGAATTCAACGATTAGTCCTCTAATGAAATGTGTTAATCAAATACCCTTTTTTGATGGATTTTCTAACGCAGAAAAAGAAATGCTTATTAAAAGAAGTGGAATTTTCAAAAAATATGAAAAAATAGGGTCCACCCTATTTTCCGATGGGGGCAAAGGTGACTCTATGTTCGTAATTTTGGAAGGGGTTGTTGATATTACAAGGACAAATTTCAAAGGCGATATAGAGAAACCATTTGTCCTCGCACAACTAAAAAAAGGATCTGTTTTCGGAGAAATTTCATTGCTAGGTAATCAGACAAGAACAACTGGTGCGAGTACCGCATCATCCCCAGTAATTGTCATGGAAATTGACAAAAAAACATTAGAAAGTTTTGAATTAGGTATTCAAAATTTATTTCATAAAGAAATGATTTTGATCCTGATCCGTAGGTTGGATGAAATGAACAAAAAGTTAATTAACTTAAAAGGTTAGTACAGGAAAACGTATTATATGTTTCCCGTCAGCTGAATGCGCGTAATGATAAAGTATTATTTTTACTGACATTACGTTCTTTATTATTTCGCGGGGGAGAAGGAAAACCCAAAAGTATCCTTCCACCGTATGTTCTGATATATGCCCCCATATCTTTTCTATTTACTGTCCTTTTACCAGATATCAATATTTCACCAGTATCCTTACCAGAATGCCGTGAAATCCGTTTTAATGAGTTTTTAGACTATCATCCAGATAGCAAGGGTCAAATATAGACGATTTCAGAGAGTCAAAAAATTGCTATAACCCGCCTAAAATCAGCATTGTCGGGCAATAATGTTTACAAATAGACATAAGAAATAACTAATCCATAAGGTGCAATAAAACAATAGTTTATGGGGTTCAATTTTTCTTGTGTAAAAATAAAGCATATGCTTATATTATCAAAAGTAAATACTATTGCTAGGGCGAATGAGGGTCATAAAATGAAGAAAGAAAAGGGTAAGGCAAAGATACTTACCAATAGTGAATGGAATCGTGTTTTGAAGTATCAGAGCAATAAATCGTTATCCAGACACGGTCTAAGGAATACCCTGCTATTGCACCTTTCTTTTTATCTAGGTCTAAGGTCTAAAGAAATGGCATCACTCCTTGTAAGTGATTTAGTGGATGTTAATGGGGATTTAAAAGAAGAAGTCAAACTAACAAGAGATCAAACCAAAGCTAGGAAGCAAAGACGGTTCTATCTTACAAATAAGAACTTATTAAAAGTGCTGAATAAATACTTGGATACAAGAAGAACTAAGGATGGTGAATTACATCTCAATCAAGTTTTAATCAAAAATCAAATGTCAGGAAAATTCTCACCAAATTCTCTACAGCAGTTATTTCACCGTATATACAAGTCAGTAGGAATCATTGGTGCAAGCAGTCATTCGGGTCGCAGACACTATGCTACGAAAATGGCAGAAAGTGGAGTTTCTATTACAAACTTACAAACCTTGATGGGACATCAAAATATTAGCACCACTTCTTTATACATTGATGAAAATCCCAAGGCTCTAGGAAAGATAACTGCTGAGTATTCTGTTTAAGGTATGTTGAGATGTTTTAGATACAAGATAAGTGGGATGTTTCTATTGGTTATATTAGGAACTTACCACTTATCTTATAAGTTCCGGCAGTTCAGCAGAAGAACACAACAACTCTTTAAGTATTTTTCTATCTAACTTAACCAGAGGTGAATTATGAAAAGGTCTCTATTCGGTTTAGGGGCAATGTTAGTTGGGGCAGGTTTGACGTTTGCACTTACTCATACAGAAGTGAGTGCGGAAAGTGAAGGGAGTAAACCAGAACCATTTGCATGCTCAAGAAAATATATTGGTGATTATGACATACAACATTGTAAAACTGGTTACTTAGATTGTGCTGTAACTTCAAGTGGAGTTTCTTGCGTTAAGAGAAAGTAAAACACTTGTGTCTCAGTATTATTGGGTTTTATTATTTAACAATTAGGATGAATTTTATTGATGAAAAATAATGATTCAGGTTCAATCTGGTTTCATATACCAGTTATCTTGATAAAGATAGTTAGGGTTTTGACAAAGAAACCATCAGGGCAACCAAAAAACTTAGAACTTGAAATCTGGGGTAGGTCAATAAAAGTTGCAACTGCGCCCGAATTAGGAAGGGTTAGATTGGAAATTATAACTTTGCCGTTATCTAGTATTGAAGATAAAAAGTCTAAATCAGAAGAAGATTATCAACCTACATTGGATTTGGGTGAATAGTTTAAGAATTGGGGAATAAAAAATCCCCTCAGTTTGACTAGTAACGAAAAGTGTATAGAGGTTGAGACCTTTCCAAGCGAAAGAGTCGTTGATTTCGCATTTTAATCTTTGCGTGGAAATATTTTTCCTAGTGGTGCTTCAGGTGACCTTCGTCTTTGGTAAATCCAATATCTAACCTCATTAAATACCTCATGTTCATCGTATTCATTCTCAAATTGAGGTTTTCTACTATTACATTTTGATTTTGGTTTGGGACACATCTTTGTCATTCTGCTTGTTTTCACTCTGCTTGTGAGGGAACTTAGAATTGCCTGTGTACATATTGTGTACAGATTGATTGTTTAGCACCCCTCTAGAATACAATAAAATGCAGTTGTGTGCAGATGTGTGCAGAAAATTTAAGGGTAAAATGAAAAAAGGACACTCACAAAAAGTCTGTAAGTGTCCATTTTTTTAAAGCTTTATGGTGGTGGGACGGGACGGAATCGAACCGCCGACACGAGGATTTTCAGTCCTCTGCTCTACCGACTGAGCTACCGTCCCAGTAATGGATTTGTCGATAAAAGAGCGAAATCTATCATAGTCCCCAACCGCTGTCAATTTCGTTTGCGGCTATAAATTATTATTTATTCAGAACTTTTTTGCTATAATGTCCCGTCTATACTCTTTTGAACCTTGCCCCACGCTCTCAGGAATGGATTCCGCCCTATGCTGGTTCTTACCCGAAAAATTGGCGAAAGCATCAAAATTAATGAAGATGTCAAAATAACCGTTATAGATGTAAAGGGCAAGAACATTCGCCTGGGAATAGAAGCCCCCCGTGAAACTAAAATTTACCGGGAAGAGGTTTTTCTCCGCATCAAAGAGGAAAATAAATCGGCAGCTACGTCCCAGCAATTTGATCTTGGTAAAGTTTCACAATTGATGAAGGACAAGTTAAAATAATGAAGGTTGAAACCAGTCGCTTCGGCACACTCGATATTTCAGACGAAGAAATTGTCCGGTTCCCGGAAGGTTTATATGGATTTGAAAAGGAAACGGAATTCATCCTGCTTCCCTTCAATCCGAATGTAGAAAGTCCGATGGAATGGATGCAGTCGTTGACGTCAACGCATCTGGCATTTGTCGTCACCGACCCTTATCTATATGCGCCCGATTATAAATTAAAACTTTCTGAAGAAGATAGGAAGCGAATAGAGTTGGAAGGGGACGACCTTTATCTGACCCGTGCTATCGTCACCATACCGAAAAATTATTCAGAAATGACAGCAAACCTCATTGCTCCTTTAGTGATTAATAAAGACAAAGGTGTCGCCAAACAATTTGTACTCACCAATATGGACTACGATACCCGTCATTACCTTCTGCCCGAAGAAGTGCGTAACGCTCCTGCTGCTACCGTCCACTAAAGTTGAACCGCCTTAGGTGACAGGTCTTTGCCATAAAGCAAACATACACCATCAAGTCTTTCATTATAAGTTCGCTAGCCTACATATTTGATGCATATTGCATAAAACAAATCCTAGGCCACTTAACCCAAACTATCTTTCGCGTCATCGCGAGTGACTAAAAGGAGCGCGGAGATCCAGACTGTGGTAAAAAAGGTTTTGAAAGGCTGGCTGGATAGAGGCCTATTCCTTTTTACTAGTTGTTGAGTTTAAAATGAACGATACCATAGCGGCTTTGGCAACACCCCTCGGAGAAGGAGGGATAAGCGTCATTCGCATCAGCGGCGAAAATGCTCTCTCTATTGCCACGGGTTTGTTTCATTCAGCGTCTAGTCTCTTGCCACCACCTCCTCAAAAAGTTTTATTCGGTGAGGTACGCGAGCCAGAGTCAGGTAAAGTGATTGATGAAGTTCTTCTAACCTATTTTAAAAAGCCCAACAGTTATACCGGTGAACATATCGTAGAAATCAGCGGTCACGGTGGTACTTTGGTGTCAACCACTTTGCTGCAATTGATTTTAAAACAAGGGGCAAGGTTGGCAGAGCCCGGCGAATTTACACGTCGTGCTTTCATCCATGGCCGTCTTGATTTGACTCAGGCTGAAGCCGTGGCGGATCTCATAGACGCTGCATCCACAAAAGCGTTGAACGCTGCCGTCTCACAACTCAAAGGTGAACTTTCCCGGCGAATTAATAAATTATTTGAACAACTATTAGCGGTGCAGGCGCAGTTAGAAGCGGCGATCGACTTTTCTGAAGAAGGGCTAACTTTTCAATCCCGCGAAACCACGGGCCGGCAAATTGAAGATGTGAAAAAGGAAATGCTTTTACTGGTGCAATCATTTCGTCAAGGTAAAATAATTCGCGAAGGCATGCGCGTTACCCTGGTCGGCAAACCCAATGTGGGGAAGTCCAGTCTACTCAACGCACTCATGCAGGAAGACCGTGCAATCGTCACCGATATACCAGGAACCACTCGCGATACCCTTGAAGAACGGGTGCGTATCAAAGATATTCATATTGTTATCATAGACTCGGCGGGCCTACGCGACAATCCTGAAATGATAGAAGAAGAAGGCATCCGAAGAACCCGTAACGCGTTAGCGCAAGCCGATCTTGCGTTGGTGTTATTTGATCCATCTCAATCTCTAGATGGCAATGATGAATTGTTGATGAACGAAGTGAGTGATCAACCTCGATGTGTTCTGTTTAATAAATCAGATCTTGAACAGAAATGGACGAAGGAAAAAATTGAAAACTTTCTGCAAGGTGAAAAACCGATTTCACTTTCTGCGAAATTAGGGACTGGACTGGAAGATTTAAAAGAAGCGATTTACAACCATGCCATTAGAGGTGAGAGGGTGGGAGAATCCATTGCGATAACCCGTGAACGCCACCGGGACCATTTACAACAGGCGGCAGAAGCTCTAGCCACTGCCAGCAGTAGCATGGTTTCTGGTTGCTCTGAAGAACTCATCGCGGTTGATGTCACTCTGGCGATGGAGCATCTTGGCTCC
>CALJGH010000226.1 GCA_938073925.1 uncultured Nitrospinaceae bacterium | reverse complement strand
TTTTTTTGTTTTTTGGTGTCGGCAGCCATGCTCTCCCAGTATAGATTGCGGCTAAACCGTTTGAGAGGATAGACTGCTTCAAAAAAATATTCCTGGAAGAAAGCTCTCACTTTGTAGCCCATAGACGCGGCTATTTTTTCCCTTACTTCATAGCTCATCACATCTTTATGCGCTCCTTTTTGCAGGGTATGCAAGAGTAGGCGGACTTTCGATACAAAATTGAGCCCCTTTTGCATGCTTTTGAACGCTAGCGGGCTTATCAAATTTTTGGCAAACAGGTCGTTTAACAATTCAAACTGGTTGGTCTTTTCAATTTTTTGAATTATGCGCACAGAAGCGAGGGCCCAATATAATCTCTGCAATTCTTCCTTTATATCGGGTTCTTGCTTGAATACGGTGTTTTGAACTTCGTAATAACCCCCGTGGCTCAGGCAATTCTTGATAATTTCTTCCTGATGCATCAGGCTGATTGTTTTAATCGAGCTTTTGAATTCTTTGTAGGCAAAAATATTCCCGGTAATAAAACGGTGTTCCAGTAGCGCAAGAAACTGGGCGATGTTTTTCTGGTTAAGATCTTTTTCAAAAGATTCGTTTTCGATGTAATAGGAATTACCAGATGATGGGAAAATATCCTGAAAAATAAACAGGTATTCAAAATGGCCGATGATTTCTTCGGCCCATTTTTTTTTATCATCTTCTAAAGAAGCCCGCGAAACAATCTGAATATCTACGTCAGATCGAAAATACATTTCCTCTCGGCCATAACCTCCTCGAGCCAAAATGGCGAGGGGAGCTGTTTTGTCGTCCAAGTTCTGTTTGTTCTGTCGATTGAAAAACCACAGTGCCGAAGTAAAGGCGGCTTGAACAATGGTGTCGACCAATGCCGTTTGCTTGAGTAGGATAAGATGAGAGTTGTCCGATTGAAGACATTCTTTTTTTAGAAGTTTGATTTCCTTATGGACAAACCTCAATGCGCAATCTTTGAAATCCAAATAATATTTCTGTGGATTTATATCGGTCGCGTCAGAAAATGTTTCTGATGGGTAAAGAGTGGATTTTTTTTCCTGAAGTGTTTGTCGATACGCTTCAGAAAGGTTGCGATTCGCTAAATAGAGTTCATTCATCCTAGGCTCTGCACAAGGTGCGAGGCATTCAGAATCATGCCTCGGAAATAAAGTCTAAACCGGATTCAGAATAAACCCAAAACCTTAAAAATTCAAGAGGTTAGGCGGGCGATTTTATGAGGTGGATCTCAGGGCGCGCCCCATTAATTCTGCAAAAGGGCGTAGGTTTTTCATAAGGCGGGAAAATTTGGAAGGCTTTAGGGATTGCGGTCCGTCTGAAAATGCTTTTACGGGGTCGGGATGAACCTCAATGATCAAGCCATCGGCCCCGGCGGCAATGGAAGCTCGGGACATGGATTCCACCATATCCCAATGACCGGTGGCATGGCTGGGATCAATAAGAACCGGTAAATGCGTCTCCTTTTTAAGAACCGGTATGCAGCTTATATCGAGGGTGTTCCGAGTTGCTGTCTCAAAAGTTCGAATGCCCCTCTCACAAAGGATTACATCACTGTTCCCCTCTGACAAAACATACTCCGCTGACATCAAAAACTCTTTGATGGTGTTCATCATGCCGCGTTTTAATAGAATCGGTTTATTCACCCTACCCAATTCTTTTAATAAAGAAAAGTTTTGCATATTCCGGGCACCCACTTGCAGTATGTCTGCGTATTTCATAACCAGATCAATTTCTCTTGGGTTCATAATTTCAGTGACGATGGGTAGCCCCGATGCTTCTTTGGCATCTGCCAGTAATTTGAGGCCATCTTCTTCCATGCCTTGAAAACTATAAGGTGAGGTGCGTGGTTTGTAAGCACCACCTCGAAGAAAATTTGCACCGGCTTCTTTTACAAGCTTTGCAGTGGTGCAAATCTGATCTTTACTTTCTACCGAACAAGGTCCAGCGATAATGGCAATTTCTTCTCCTCCAACTGAAACTCCATCTGCTTGTATTACTGAGTTGATGGATTTGACTTCGCGGCTGGCAAGTTTATAAGGTTTCAAAATGGGAAAGACGCTTTCTACTCCTGCCATCGTCTCAAGGGCTTGCAATCTGTCTTTGCCGCGTTCGTCACCCACCGCGCCGATTACTTTGCGTTCTACTCCGGCGATTTCATGCGGCGTGTAACCCAGTTCCTGAATGGTTTTCTCTACCTTTTCTACCTGCTCGGGAGTGGCGCTCGGCGACATTACTATAATCATAACAAATAACCTTGAATTGAGTTAAGTTGAGATATTATAACATTTCGATAAAAAAATTAAATTTTTGATAGATTGCTCATTCCGGAGAGTATGAGCTTGACTCATGCCATTAGGACATTTGTTTAGGTTATGTTCCTGTGGGTATCGTCTGGCCCTTTACTCTCTTTATTATTTTTTTTTCTGCTTTGTTTTCGTTCTTCGTTTGACATCTCGCGTGTGCCCTGCATCTGCTCTACCTGTTTCTGTCCTAAAGTCTTACCCTTCCCTTTCTCACCATTGTTACTATGTTTCTGTATGTATTCTTTTGTCATTTTCGTGCTTCTCCATTTTGCGTGTGTTTTTGTTTTTGATCTCTCGTTTGAAGTTACCGGTTCTTTGTTTGGACACTTCTTGGTCTCGTGGTTACACTTGTTCTGTGCCTGCTTCGTTTTGTAGGTGGTCTGCAAAACCTGTTCTAAGTTCATTTGCTTTCGGTCTCAGCAGAACCCCCCTTTCGGACACCATCTCTCATTTGCATTCCGAAATCAACTGGGACGATGACAAGGACAAGTGAAGCCTTTATTCGAGTTGTAAATTTGACCGGGATTATAGCAGAAGTGGGCAATTTAGCATATTAACCGTGTTCCAGGCTAGACCGACCATTATCTGGTTTCTCCCCCGCAACCCGGGCCTATTGAGAGGGCTTCCAGCTCATTGCCTCAAACTTTGAAACACCAGTTCAACATTTTAACGCATGTTTTGCATCGACCAGTTGAAATGGCAGTCGGAAAGCGACATATCTTCGTTCGGTCAATAGTGGATATTAGGATATTGAGGTTGAATTTTTGGCTTTAAGATTTCAGTCTCTCTGTCTTTATGTTGTCATTACATGGAAGCCTTCAGAGTATAGTTTTACAAGCTGAGACATATCAATTAATTCATCATAATGTTTTGGGTAAGTTCTCAGAAATTTCTCCGTCAAATGTGGAAGGAATTTTATGATGTCTTTTAATAGCTTTGAATATGTCTGTTACTTCTTTATGTCTATCCCTAGAATCAATAGCCTCCTTTAAGCTAGCAAAAGGATAATCAACTCGAAAGTCTGGAATTTTAAAGCTTTCAGGGATGGCTCCTGTATCAAACCCAATATCATTTAAGTTGCAAGTATTTTGCTGGTTTGTCAGTAAAACATAAGCGGGAGGAGCATCGTTCCCTTTTATCTTGAGCCTTGTTTCAGCGCCTCTAATAGAGGCGATAGCTTCATGTTTCCATTTGGCTGACTCGAGGTCTTTAGTTTTTTCAGGGCTGTTTATATTTATGAAAATAATTCTTTCGTGTTCCGCGCTTTTCTTTAGCGCGCTGTATAGCTGGCTGGAGATTGCTCCTGAATTTTTACCATGGGTTCTAGCTTTGGCTTCAACGGAAAATTTTCGACCATTCTTAATATTTGTCGCCGTAAATTCGCAGTGAGTGGAGTTGGGATCATCTTCATCCTCAAGGGTTATTTCAAATCCTGCTTGTATGCAAAATGCGGCTACTTGTGTCTCATAATGGGCTCCCAAAAATTGATTAAGATCTTTTAGTCGCTTAATTAGTTTTTCCTGCAACTCTGAGTTATGAGCCATGAGGTAGAGATTATAAGAAAGATCTAATAAAGCAGATATTGCTCCTAAGGTAGAAGCAGTTTGAGTTTTACCAGGGGCTTGTATGTTTTTCCTCTGATAGGCAATGATAGCGTTGTGCCATTGGAGTATTGGATGTCGAGTTGCCAACTCTTTTTCAAATTCTTTCTTCATCCACTCCTCGCCTAAAAGCACCCTAAGATATACAGGAAGCACTTCATGAAAGGTTTTGCAATTTCCAGTATCAAAAATGTCATTGCCGATTTCCACAAATCGTCTTCCGTTAAACTCAGTCGATATGATAGGTTTTCCAAAACCGTGCTGTGCAATGCGTTGCTCTTCTACAACCTTTTTCTTTTGTAGTAACTCTAGTAGCTCTGGGGAGATTTCTGAAGGTGAGATTACTTTCATTTTATCTGGGGCGTTAAACGTTTATTCAAATGGTTATCAAATGGCAGTTTAAACTGAAAAGGGGATCGACCCCGTTTTATTTGATAACTCTGTATATGCAAATGGTGACTATCGAATATACAGTTAGCGGTGTGCGGACATTTTTGTGATAGAGTTAAACTTTAATTATCCTTCAAAACTTTGTTTATAAAAAGTGATTCTAGAATTAATGGATTCCCTTTTGCCATCTTTCGCGCCTGTTTGAAATGCTTGGCCGATTTTTCCTTTTTATTTTCTTTCCAAAGAGCCAGTCCTAAATTGAAATGGATTTCTCCGGAAGTAGGGTCTGCCATGTTTGCCTGATTGAATTGTAAGAGCGCATCAAAATTTCTACCCGCCTTATAATGTTCAATGCCATTGTCATTCCGCATTTTTGCAGAAGGTTCTGCCCCGACACGAAGAACCAGAGGGTCTTCGTCGATATTGGCGCAACTAGATGTTAATAGTAAAAGTATCAGTGCATATCTAAAAATTGTTTTTTTGAAAGAATTATAATTCATTTGAAAGTTTAGTGGATTTTAAGTGCTTGGACAAAAGAAACTCTTTTAACCTTTTTTATGTAATCCCCTGCTAAACTATAATTAATAATAGAATGCAAGTAGATCCTAAGGCTGTTTTTCGTTAAATTTATAACGTTCTTTATATTATCGCAAAGCAAGCAAAAATTATTTTGCTAATCGCTTTTTTGGTTGCTGGATCTGTGTTCTTTTCGATCTTCAAATTTTGTTAGCCGCGAAGAATTCCGTATTTTTGCAGAATTTATTATAAGAAATCAAAATTATATTCAAGACCTAGAGTGGTTACCCAAAGTGCCTCACGCAAAGAGACAGAAGTATGATGTAGATGGGAAGATCAAATTTGATAGGTAATGCTATCAAGCATAATTCGAGTGTGAAGAAAAAGGTGGTAATTTCATCGCAGAGAAAAGGTGAATTTTTTTTATTCACAGTTGAGGACAATGGACCGGGTATGGCACCTAAATACCATGAAAATATTTTTCAAATGTTCCAAATTCTGGATGCGGGAGATAAATTTAAAAATACTGGTGTGTGATAGTATATTGTTAAATACTGGTGAAAGATGCAAATAGTTCTATCAGGGTTTAACCTATAGAGGGAGGTGGCACGGCTTTTGTGTTTTTATGGCCTGCGACTTTTGAAAATGCTAAAGGATAGGAATTCCAAAATGAAAAAGTTATCAAAAAAATTAATTACAGTATCGATTGCGCAGCTCCTAATTTTATTGTTTTCGTCTGTGGTATTGCATGCGCAGGATATAGATAAAATTTTTGCGAATGGTGAGAAGGCTTTTGCTTCGGGTAAGTATCAGGAGGCAGAAACAAGTTTTAGACAGGTGCTTGAAAAAGATCCTGATAACTATAAAGTTCTCCGCGCTCAAGCAGATACAAAAATAAAATTGGAAAAATTTCAAGAGGCGGAAATGCTACTCGATAAAATTCTTGCTATGCCAGAATCTCGAGGTCGAACTATCCTTGTGTTTGTAAAAGGAGATTCGAGGGGTCGCAAGGCAGAGCTGGTGGATGAAACGGTCATGGTTCTTGATGAATCGGGTTATGTTGATGCAGACCATGTTGATGAGGATATTAGTCAATTTGTAAAGGACGATGCGATAGGCCCGGTTCCTCATTTCCGAGTTTTTATTATGGGCTCGGGTAAAATGGAATTGTTGCCCAAAAGCAGACACCGAATCCAATACAATGGCATTCCTACTGCGACTCGTGAGCAAGTGACCGCTCTGAAAACAGTGGTGCAGAAAATGACAATCTCGGCAACTCAGGAAAAACCAACCGATGAAATGGTTGTAATTAATGAAGGTTGTTTTCAAATGGGAAGCGACTTGGGAGGTCCTGATGAACGACCAGCTCATAAGGTATGCTTGTCTTCCTTCAAGATTGGGAAATATGAAGTCCGACAAAAATTCTTTCAAAATATCATGAAGAATAATCCTTCTCAGTTTCCTGGAGCAGATTTGCCGACTGACAGCGTTTCCTGGGAAGATGCACGAGATTATTGCCAAAAACAAGGACATCGTTTGCCAACAGAAGCGGAATGGGAGTTCGCCGCTCGGGCGGGAACAACAAGCGAATATTATTGGGGAGATGCTGTGATAGGGAAAGAGGCCAACTTCTGTGATAGCGAGTGCGATCTGAATTCCCGCGATGCGAACTTAAAGGACGGTTTTAAAAATACAGCTCCAGTAGGTTCTTTTCCGCCGAACCCGTATGGACTTTATGATATGGCTGGCAATGTCGGTGAATGGGTTTTTGACTGGATGCCGGTAAATGAAAATTTTTATCTAATTAGTCCCGAAAAAAATCCTAGAGGATCACGGCCCGAACTCAATGCTTGTAGTGGGGTTGATTGTGTTGGTTCCTATTCTATAACGCAGAAAGTCAATCGAGGCGGTAGCTGGAATAAAAAAGCATCTGAAATGAGAATGGCAAATCGAATGGACTCGCATTTTCAGTTGCGGTCTGATGGAACAGGATTTAGATGCGCCGCGGATATGAAATAGCCCATTTTATCATTATTTAAATCAACTTTGATCTGAACACAATTAATTTTTCTTCTGTCATCTCAATCATGGTGGGGAGAATTCCACCGACGCCGAGGCCGGAAGATTTTCTTCCTGCAAATGGCATCCAGTCGACCCGAAATGCGGTATGGTCGTTTATCATCACTGCTGCCGCGTTTAAATCCTTCGCCGACTGCAGAGCGGCATTGATATCGCTGGTAAAAACTGCCGCCTGGAATGAGAAAGGAACATCATTGGCAAGCCTTATAGCATCTGCCCTGTTTTTATAGGAATAGATGTTGATGACCGGACCGAAAATTTCACATTGAGAGACATTGGCATCGTACGGTGGGTTTAGAATAACCGTTGGCTCATAACAGGTTTTGCCAATTTTTTTGCCGCCCGTTAAAATTTTTCCACCACCAGCTTTGGCTTCTTCTACCCATTTATGGATACGTTCTACTTCCCTTTCCTGAATCAAAGGTCCGACTTCTGTTTTCTCATCGAC
>CALJGH010000225.1 GCA_938073925.1 uncultured Nitrospinaceae bacterium | reverse complement strand
TAATTTTCCCAATTAGGCTTATCCTCTCGGATTAAACTTCCCATTTATGCAGCAAAAATGAAATTAATTTTAAGTTGGTGTTATAAAAATATTACGGAAAAGTTCCCCGGCACGCTTATTCTTGTTGCACTGGTTTTGAGTGGATTTTCTGTCTATCTGGCAGCGGATTTGAAGTTCAATCCTAAAATGGATAACCTCCTTCCCCAGGATCTTCCCCTAATAAAAGAATTTAATGAGGTTGTTGAAAAAACAGGAGGATCAGGGCCTTTGGTGGTGGTTTTAGAAAACCTTGATCCTATTCAGGCATCTGAAGTCATAAAACATCTGGCAAGGATATTCAAAAAAATTCCTGGAACAGAATTCGTAGATTCACAGGTGCCGACAAATTTCCTGAATAACAAGCAGCTTCTTTTAATTCCGCGTGGCGACTTGTTAGCTCTTGAAATTTTAATGGCGGAAGCTATTGACTATGCACGTGGTCAGTTTGGCGGTTTTTTTGAAGAGGAAGAACCGTTTAATCCGATTAAACTTCGTAATCTGTCTAGTGATTATAGGATTTTTGAAAAGATTGACCCGTATCACAAGGGAAAACAAAAAAATAACTATTATATTTTTATAAAAGCCAAAGGTACCGTTACCGATACCGATTTTACGGAAAATTTTGTTGCCGAGATACAGAAAGTAATTAATGAAAGCGGGCTGGAGAAAAAATATGCAGAGCTCAAAATTAGACTCACAGGTTCGATGGTGGTTCGCCTGGAAGAGAATAATTTCATTCAGAATGACTTGAAAAATGCAGCAATGGTTGCTGCATTTTTAGCGATATCTATTATTTTTATTTACACTCGATCCTGGTTTTCCATACCTCTCATTTTCTTTCCTCTTTTGCTATCTCTTACTTATACGTTTGCTTTGGCTCGTCTGATAATCGGGCATTTAAATATTATTTCAGGATTTCTTGTTGCAATTTTAATGGGGTTGGGAATCGACTATGGCATTCATTTGTACATTCGATTCAAGCAGGAACTATTGAAGGGAAATCCCCTTCCCGAGGCTGTGGAAGTGGTGGTGACACAGTTGGGGCGGTCGGGGTTGATTGCCATGTTAACCACTATTAGCGTTTTTTCAATTTTGAGCTTTTCGGATTTTCAAGGGTTTTCGGAGTTTGGGCAGATTGCCACTATAGGTATCATTTGTGCGTTTATTACCTATTATTTTCTTTTCCCAGCACAGGCTCTTTTTTACGGCAAAATACACTGGCTTAGCAAGCCCAAGCCCAGGCTGTTTAATTTAAAGATCGCTAATTTATATTCCACGACACCTTATTTCCTTTCGGGTCTTTTCGTTTTATTAATGATATTCAGCCTGGCTCTTCTGCCGGGAATAGAGTTTGAATACGATTTTCAGAAGTTAAGAGGAGATTCGCCCGCAAGCGACTATGAAACAGAAACGACCAATGATTTTGGTTATGCTTTTTCACCGACAGTGATATTGACACCAGAAAAAGACAACCTTTTTTATATTCATAAAGCGCTCGAAGAAATAAAAAAAGAAAGTGGAGATAAAACGGTTATAGGTATTCAATATTCGCTGAACTTATTCAGTGAAAAAGAGTATGACTCGAAAAAAGAGATCATTGCTCGAGTTAAAGAAAACTTTGATAGTAATAAAGATATTATCCGATTCTCATTAGGTGAAAAACGGTTTAGGAACTTTGAATTGCTCTTGAATGCTAAACCGTTTGGTAAATCTAAGATGCCAGATAATTTGCAGAAAAACTTGATGGCGGGAAAAGACTATCTCTTGCTTATGTTTTCCCCTGCCGAAAAAAATTTTTTCCGAGTTGAAAATATTTATCAGCTGGAGAAGGAAATAAATAGCCTGAAAGAAACAATGAGAGAAAAAAATATTGAGACAGCTATCTTGAACGAAAATCTAATTGCAGCGAAAGTGTTGGATTGGGTTAAGGAAAAAGGACCCAAGGCGATGGTTGTTGCATTTGGTTTAGTTTACTTGATTCTGCTTGTAGATCTTAAAAGTTTTCGACTTGCCACTATAACTTTTTTGCCGTTGTTTACGGGGTTGGCTTTGACGGGTGCCTTGATGTCTGCTTTTCATGTGCGGTTGAATTTTATTAATATCGTCATGCTGCCATCTATTGTCGGGATTATGATCGATCATTGTATTTATCTGAGTCACCACATTCTGGACCACTCAAAAGGTGCTTCTTTAAAGTCGTTGCAAGAAACGGGAAGTGCAATCATCCTATCTGCATTGACCAGTCTTGCGGGGTATGCGAGTCTTAATATCGCCCATCATGCCGGAATAAACTCTATCGCTACGGTGGTTGCACTTGGGATTATCACATGTACTGTCTGTGCTTTATTCATGCTTCCAGCACTTTTCGAGACTAGAAAACATAATTTTTCTTTTGCCAGATTGACGAAATAAGGTGTGAGTCCGTTTTCTTATCTCATTGACAGTAGTATGAAAAAATTAAA
The DNA here is from genome assembly GCA_938073925.1 of uncultured Nitrospinaceae bacterium. Lineage (GTDB taxonomy): Bacteria > Nitrospinota > Nitrospinia > Nitrospinales > VA-1 > UBA8687. Next base: position 239 of record CALJGH010000225.1, on the reverse strand, counting down.
CCTCTTGTATGATATTGTCTAGAACTACAGGTCTTGAGTTTTAAAACGAAGAAGGATAGCCTTTGAATTTGTATGGTTTATTGGGTCGGGCTGGCAGGTAGGCTGATGTCATAAAGATTGCTATATAAATAGCCAGAACTACTTTAGTCCCCAGTATTGAGGGTAAATTTTGATTATTTAGAAGATTGAGATATTAGAAACCCTAAGCTAGAAAATTTAAACGGGAAAGAGAATCTGTA
>CALJGH010000224.1 GCA_938073925.1 uncultured Nitrospinaceae bacterium | reverse complement strand
TCATAATCATCGCGGCTGGAGAAACTTTTGGGATCAAGAAAAATACTTTCCAATCCGTGTTTTTTACCGCGTTGCAAAGCATACGCATCTGATACATTGCTCATAATCAGAGAAATCTCTGCTGCCAGACTATTTTTTTCTATGCTGTCAATAATAGCTTGCAGATTTGAGCCGCGGCCGGAAACTAAAACGGCAAGTTTAAATTTTTCCGATGGCATTTGAAAATAGGTGTTTTATTGTAGATGACAGAAGAGGTTCGTTGATTATTAATTCTTACTTTAGCATTAACCCTTGTTTCAAATCAACGATTTCCCGGTTCTTCGAAAACAGGAGTGTTTGCTATGGTTATTTTGCAAATTATTGATAGGTGCTTAATAATTTTTCCCAGAAAAGTATAAAATAAGGATTGTATCGTAGCTAAATAGGCTATAATTTTTGTAACCATAATGAATATAGATGTTTAAAAAGAGAATTGTGACCTTTTTGTGTCACTTTCCTTTGTTTTGAGGTGTTTTTATCTTCAAGTTAGAAATTCTATTTGGGAATCCCCCTCGGTGAAGGCGTTGCTAAAATTATTTAATAGATTGTTATTTTCTGCATTTTTATTTTTTTTAGTGCCTGCTATGGCATTTGCAGGACTGGATGAATCCTTTTTGCAAGCGGTTTACGAGGGCGATAGTAAAGAGGCCGAGTCGCTTCTAAATTTGGGAGCAAATATTGAGTCGCGCACTGAAAAGGGAAGTACGGCATTGATAGTTGCGTCGGCACGGAACGATTCTGAAATGGTCCGCTTTTTACTGAGCCGAGGTTCGAGAGTTAACTCTCGTAACCGATACGATGATACAGCCTTATTGCTTTGCTCCACACGTGGCAATACAGGTTGCGTAAAAAGTCTAATTGAAGAAGAAGTGGATTTGAATGCACGGAATATGCATGGCTGGAGCCCACTTGCCAGAGCAGCACGTTATGGGCATTTGGAAACGATGCAGTTATTGCTCGAGCATGGCGCGAATGTAAATATCCAATTGAACGATGGTGCCACGCCGTTACTGATCGCTACGGGTGAAGAGCATTCGGGTGCCGTCCACCTTTTGCTGAGCAACGGGGCGGGTATTAATTCTAAAAACTATGATGGTATACAACCTATATTGCTTGCTGTTCTTACGGGTCGGAAAGATATCGTTGAGCTTCTCATTTCAAAGGGCGCTGATCCTAATTCCCGAAATGCTTTTGGAGATTCACTTTTATTTTTAGCCATTGAACGAGATTTCACAGATTGCGTTGAATTGCTGCTGAACTTGGGGGTCGATGTGAATGCCCTTAGCTCAAAAGGTTGGACACCCCTTATGCATTCGGCGAAGTTTGGGCGGATTCGGACCGCAAAAGCTTTAATCGAAAAAGGCGTAGATGTGAATTCCACCAGTAAAGGTGGGGCTACTTCATTGATGATCGCTTCCGAACGTGGCGAGTTGGAAGTTGTTAAGTTGCTGGTAGAACATCAGGCCAATGTGAATGCAAAAAGCAAGAATGGCACCACCCCTATTATTAGTGGTGCCGCAGGAGGGCATGAAAATGTTGTCGCGTATTTGCTCGATAAAGGCGCCAAGCTTAACATGACAATAAAAAACGGGTCGACTGCCTTGATGGTCGCTGCAGAGAGAGGCCACTTAAAAACTGTAAAGGTATTGATGAAGCAGGGGGCAAATGTTCAGGCTCGTAGTAAACGAGGTTGGACCCCATTAATGGTTGCCGCCGCCGGAGGGCATACTGAAATCACTCGCCTTTTTCTGGATGAAGGTGCTAAGTGGGATGTTAAATCGAAAGCCGGTTGGACGGCTCTCAAGGTAGGTCTAAAATTGGGTAAGAAAGAAGTGGCTCAGCAATTGAGGGAATTCGGGGCAAATAAATAACAGAGTTAGTTTTTCTCGATTAAGCTCTCACGGACCTTTTTAAGAAGGCCGACATTCTGTGTGTGTCCAGACTTATGGGCTTTTATTTTTCCACGGATGGGTTTTCCTAATAAATAAAAGTCTCCCAATATATCGAGAATTTTATGACGTGCAAACTCATCTTCGAAACGCAACTTGGTGTTTATAACCTTTTTGTCCCCAAGCAAAATAAAATTGTCGAGTTTTCCTCCTGAGGCATAACCCATTTTAGTTAACTGCGCGACCTCTTCCATGAACCCGAAAGTTCGAGCTGGGGCGATTTCTTTTTTAAAGCTTTCATCGCCATCAAATTCATAGGTGAAATCCTGCACTCCTATCGGCTCAGGGTATTCCATGTGGTAGCTGACTGAAAATTTTTCACTGGGTTCGATAGAAATATATGGTTCACCTTTTTCCTTATCACCAAAAGAATAGCTTTTGTCGATCATAATCTCTTCATAGAAATTGTCCTGATCTTCAAACTCTCCATCTTCTAGGAGTTCGCAAAAATCTTTAGCCGAACCATCCATCACCGGTGCCTCATCCCCAATTTTTATAAGAAGGTTAGTGACTCGGTACATATGTAAAGTTGCCATAATATGTTCAATGGTTCCAACTGAGCTCACGCCTTTTTTCAGGCAGGTGGAATAATCTGTGGATTGAACATTTTCTAATTGCGCAGGGATGGTTTTTCCGGATGCGATATCACCAAAGATAATTCCGCTTCCAGCAGGCATGGGTTGTAGAATCAGTCCGGTTTTTATGCCTGAGTGCAAGCTACTTCCGCAAAGAACGACACTGCGTTTTAAAGTCCGCTGCGGATATCTTTTTTGAGAGTGGGGGGCTTCACTCTCCGGCATCTCGATTGAATGGTATTTGAGTTTTTTCTGGAATTTTTTTGTGCTGGTTTTTAAAATTTTACAGGTTTCATCAATGTCCCAGTTGTTTCTTTTTAAATGGTGGAGAATAAAATGTTTTTCCCAGATTGATTCGGCTTCTTGCAATGACCCAGCTTCGTTTAATGTTGTTATATCAATTTGGTTTTGTGGTTTCCAAATCTCAAGTGGTAAGTCATGAACGCTAATGGTTTGCTGGTTAACGCAGGTCTGTATAAGTTTTTCCAAAACACCATGAAGCTCTTTAATGTTTCCTGGCCAGCTATAACCACAAAGTGCTGTTATAACCTCTTCATCTATTTCTGGGATAAGCGTGTGACGCCTTGCTTCTTCCAAGTACTCCTTCGCAATCAAGGAAATGCTGGCTGTTTGATTTCTTAAAGGGGGAATGAGAAGACTGGTATCTTTAAAAGTATCTAGCAGGCTCTGGTGGAACTGTCCTTTGGCTGCTAATTCATCAAGGTCTTTCGAAGATGATGCAAATAGCCGGATGGGTAAAAACTCAAAGCTTGTATCAGGAAGGTTGGTGTTTTGTAACGCTTCCGCGAGTTTTTCCTGAAGCCCCTTACTGAGAGATTCAATATTACTTAGATAAATAACCTTTTCCCCAGAGGTGGACTGGGTTTTGTTGTCTTTTCTTTTGAAAAGTTGCGATTGGATAGCCTGTTTTTGTCTGAACAAACAATTTAATTTTATAAAAGGTCGATCGCCTTTTCTACTTTGAGCATGAATGGTTTGTGCGACAGATTCTTTACCCGTCCCGGTTTCACCCAATAACAAAACGGGTTCCATGGACTTTGAAAATGCTTTGATGCCTTTTTTGACTTCGACCATCGATTCAAAACAAACTGGAAGTTCTTTCGAGGTCTGAGAGGGCTTGGTCTCTTTCAATGGAACTTTGTTTTCTGCATGGAGGGCATTTTCAACGGACTCGGTGATTCGGTCGAGAGAAAACGGTTTTTCTATAAAGTCTTGAGCACCCAGCTTTGTGGCTTTGACTGCGGTATCTATAGTGCCATGCCCCGACATGATTAAAACTTTTACTCCGGGGTTGTAAGTTTTTAAGGTTTTTAACACTTCAATCCCATCCATACCGGGAAGCCATATATCTAGTAACACCAGATCAGGAGGGTCTTTTTGAATTATTTCCAAGGCTTCTACACCGTCATCGGTCATAGATACTTCATAGCCTTCGTCAGACAGTATCCCGGTGAGAGAACTGACAATATTTTTTTCGTCATCAACGATAAGAATGCGTTCTTTAGGCAATCTTTTCTCCAAATGATTTCAGGTGACAAGGTGCAGCAAGCCGCATATATTCCAGATAAAATATTTTTTCACCTGCATTGATAAAGTTTTTTTCATATTTTGATTTGGGCAAATCAACACGCTCTTCAAGAAAACCCTGTTTGTCGTCCAGGTTTTGCAACAAAGCCTCGGCATTACAATATTCCAGCATTTCTTGTCCATAGCTTTCGCTATCGGTTGCCAGACAGGCTCTTCCCTCCAAACTCAATTTTTGGGCCAATTGATTTACAAACTCCGGTTTGATCAGCCTCCTTTTAGTATGCCTTTTTTTTGGCCAGGGGTCAGGAAAATTTATGTAAACAGTATCTAACTCTCTATCTTGAAATAGTACTGAGAGTTTACTTCTGATGTCTCCATAAACGACCCGAATATTTTCTAGCTGAAGCTTTTTTATGCGGGTCATCAACTTTCTTATTCCCTTGTGATAAAAGTCTATCCCTATAAAATTGCTGGTGGGTTCTTTGGCTGCCATTTCGATTAAAAAGTTCCCCATCCCAAAACCGATTTCGAGTTTAAGGGGATTGGAATTTTCAAACTGGCTTTGCCAGTCGGGCTTTTCATCGATATCCAGATAGTAAGGATCTTCTTCCGCGATTTGCGCTAAAGATATTAAAGGTTTTCCCATTAGCTTGAAGCGGAGTCCTGTTTTCCCAGGTTTTTGTGAATGGTCACCACTTTTAAAACTTCGAATTCCAATTTATTATCAGGCAGCGGAATGATGATGTCATCCCCCTCCTGTTTGCCGACCAGAGCCCGGCCTACGGGCGATGCCGCAGATAATTTTCTTTCATCAGGATTAACCTCTTCAGGAAAAACAATATGATACTGAGTTTCCTCACCTGTGTTGAGATCTCGAAGATACAGTGTACTTCCTAATCCAGATCGGTCTTTGGGAATTTTATTTAAATCAATCGAAGTGATGTCGCTGATTCTTTTTTGCAAAAGAGATATTCTGGACTCCAGAAACATCTGCCTTTCCTTGGCAGCTTTAAATTCTGCGTTCTCGCTTAAGTCGCCATGCTCGCGTGCAGTTTTTATAGCTTTGGGTATTTCTACCTGCAATTCTTGATGCGATTCTTTTAGCTCCTGATCCAGTTTGTCTACTATGGGAAGTCGCGACATAGCGAATTCATCTCCAAAAAATAAAGCGATTTAAATACTTTTCTAGTACCTGTTTTCTTCAAACAAAAACATTCGCGCACGGTTATAAGCCGCTAAAGCATGAAATAAAAGGGTTCTGGGAATAATTTGATGAATCCGGGAAGCCAAATTTCCTAAATCATTTAAATGCGAACCTTTACATGAAAAAAGCAGTTCATTGTAGGGGGTGAATTGCTTTGCGGTCAACAAAAATTTATGCTTTTAAAGTTAAGATCAAAATGAACTGAGGTCACGTGAGATAAGGGTTTAAATACTTGACCTATAAAGAGATAAGTCGATAAGATGAAAGATAAGTCTTTTTAGATATAATGAAGGGGTTATAGTCAAATGTGGTTTGTCGGAACATGATTATGC
>CALJGH010000223.1 GCA_938073925.1 uncultured Nitrospinaceae bacterium | reverse complement strand
TCCTGCCAATGAGCTGGTATATCGGTGAATTGATTCACCTCCAAAAAATCATTGTATTCCTTATTTGTCACTTCATATTGGTCAATATAGTATTCATCGAGAAAAATCTTACGTTCGGGATGTTGGTCCAGATAAAGCGGTTTCACCGCACCGATTTTTTTATGCGTATCCTCTGTATCAATCTTATTGGTTCCCATAATGAATTCCCCAGCGGGAACCAGAACCATCTGATCTGCTTCGTAAGCCTTGCTTTGTGGGTCACAATCGCAACATCCCCAAAGGAATGACAAACACAGAATGAATGTTGTATAGTTTTTAATCTTATTCGAGACCTGAGAAAACGACCATGCTAACAAAACTCCACTGCCTATCGCAACAAGTAAGATGGGTAGCCTGCATTCTTATCGCTCTATTTCTGCAGTATGGAAATTCTTTTGCCTTTGAAAAACAGGTTGCAAAAAAAACTTCTGGGGAACCCTACCCTCATATCTTAAAGAAAGAAACTTTTACTATAAACACCCGAAACATAAAAGTTCTCAAAGAAAATGGGAAATATCTATGGATCGGTACCAGTAACGGACTGCTTCGCTATGACACTCAGGGCCAAGAAGAAATCGAAGTTTATGACAACACCAATAAACTACTAAGTAATGGCATTTTCTCAATCGCCATCGACAAAAAAAATCTGCCCTGGGTAGGTACCTATGGCGGTGGACTGAGTCACTTCAATGGATCCAATTGGGAAAACCAAAATACCCCTGATGGATTAAACGACGCTTTCATTTACGACATCCAATTCGAAAAAGAAAATATCTGGCTCGCAACCTGGAGTGGAGTAAACTTTTCAAAATGGGACTCCAATCAAAAAAGTTCCTGGAAAACTCTTACGGTAGAAAATTCCAACGGAGGCTTGATCGACGACTGGGTCTATGCTTTGGACATAGAAAAATCAGGCCGGGTCTGGTTTGGTACCGAATCGGGTGTTTCCACTTACTATAAGGGAGAGTGGAAATCTTTCAACCATACAAATGGACTCGGTGCATCTTATGAAAAGGTAAAGCAGAACAATAAAGCCATTATGCCGTTGTTTCAGGGACAACATCACGCCACCCAAGCCTCACCTGCCATTCCAAATATTCAGACTGCAGATTACAAACCCAACTACATTGTGTCTATGCACCTCGACAAACAAAACCGGTTGTGGATTGGAACTTGGGGGGGAGGACTGAGCCTACTCGATACGAAAAGTTTTACGTTAAGAAACTTTACCACTCAAGAAGGGTTGCCCGGAAATTTCATTCTCGCTCTTGAAGAAGACCATGCTGGTAAATTATGGATTGGCACCAACAATGGATTGAGTTTGTTTGACGGGAAAACGTTCCAGAACTTTTCGCGAATCAATGGACTCGAATCAAAATTCATCTTCAGCCTGGAATCGGCAAAAGACCATTCCCTATGGATCGGGGGTCACAAGACCCTCACCCGAATCATCATCGACCCCACAACAGGAAACCCACTTAACATTCAATAACTCCTCTCGTGATTGACGTATAGATTACAGCATCATACCAGCAATTAGAACTCTTCATCATCAGGGTCGTCGTCTTCCATGGCGGCATCGACTTCGTCTTGTTCTGCTTTATCCATCAACTCTTTAATTTGATCATACCCGGCCGCGAGTTTTTGAATGTTCATCAACATGTTTATGAGCTCTGCGTCCTTACATTCGCGCATTCCTGCGACCAGAGCACCACGTTCATCCTCTTCATATTTTTCATCCCATTTGTCAAAAGCTGCCATTATCTTATTTCTGCAGTGAAGTATGTCGTAAAAAAAACTTTGAATCTCAATTTTCGCCATAATGTTCCATCCATCAAACCAGGTCAAACCCGGAAAAAAATTAATAAAAAACCTTTGCCCTTATAAAAGCCTGATATTATTATAAGGCATCTTGTTTTTAAACCAGTAAATTATACTACAACATTCCAAGTTAAATTAATCCATCATGGCAAACGAAGAACGATTTAAAGATAACGAAGACGGCACAATATCGGACACCCGCTACAACCTGATGTGGACAAAAGAAGACAGCTATCAAATGCGTAAAAAATGGTGTGCCTGGAAAGGTGCCAATAACTTTACGGCTTGGCTGAACGAACAAAAGTTCGCAGGGCACGAAGACTGGCGGCTACCCAAAAGCCAGGAATGCAGGAACCTTTATGACCACGAAAGTAAGAACTCCGATTTCAATGGAGACATCGTCCATATCGATTTCAAGTTCCCAGAAGGTTGCGGCTCGAACTATTGGTGTCAGGAAGAAACCGGGATCAATGCGATGGCCTATAATTTTTATAGTGACCGAGCTTACCAGGTTCGCAAAAAAGCCAAAGATGAAGATAATATGTGCTGTAGAGCTGTCCGCACTGCAGGCCCGGTTGTAAAAAGAAGCGGTAGGTTATCCAGCACAGGCAGAACCCGTAAGGAATAATTTTTCCACCGAAAAATAATAATCACCCCCACCCTCAATCTATGGCTCATCATCGAGCAACATTTGCTGAAATAAATCTGAAGGCATTTAAACATAACCTTCAAAACCTGAGAGCTATTACAGAACCGACTACCGGTTTAGGTCCGGCTACCGGCATCATGGCTGTTATCAAAGCCGATGCTTACGGACACGGTGCTATCCCTTGCGCAAAAGCCGCTGTTGATACAGGAGTGGAATATCTCGGTGCAGGCATCATCGAAGAAGGAATTGAGCTGAGGGAAAACAATATTACCGAGCCCATCCTTATCCTGGGAAGTATTTTCCCCGATGAAGTAGCGGATTTAGTTCGCCATAACTTTGCAACCATTCTCTGCACTCCTCATTTAGCTCAAGCACTTGCAAAAGAAGCAGAAAAGCAGGGGAAAACTGTGAATGTACACATCAAAGTGGATACGGGAATGAACCGACTCGGCGTCCTTCCTGAAAATCTGTTGCCACTGATTAAAACCATTAACAACTTGCCGACCTTAAAGTTAGAGGCTTTATCGACCCACTTTTCCTCAGCAGACGATAAAGACGTATCCATCACCACACAACAAATTGAGTTATTCCAGAAAACACTTTCTGAATTACAAAAGGCAGGAGTAACAATGCCTCCTCTTACCCATCTGGCAAATACTTCCGCCTTATTCCGGTTTCCTGAGAGCCGATCGAAAATGGTAAGACCGGGACTTATCCTATATGGGGCTCTACCCTCGCCTGTTTTGAATTCTGTCGTGGAGAAAATTTGTCAAAAAAAAAACCTGCAAAATTTTCAACCGGTCATGCAGTGGAAAAGCAAAATCATACTCCTAAAATCCGTACAAAAAGGTCAGCCTCTTAGCTATTCCAGAAAATATTTCACTCCAAGAGACAGCGTCATTGCCACTCTCCCCATAGGCTACGCAGACGGATTACATAGAAACCTTTCGAACAATATGGAAGTTTTAATTAGAGGCAAACGGGTTCCTCAGGTTGGAACCATTTGCATGGACATGATACTCATTGATGTCACCGAAGTCCCTGATGTTCAAATGGGAGACGAAGTAGTTATTTTTGGTAAACAGGGTGAGGAAGAAATTACAGTGGAAGAATTAGCGAAGAGAAGCAATACCATTCCTTATGAAATTCTATGCAATGTTGGCAAGAGAGTTCCGCGGGTCTATAGGTGACTCCCTATTCTAATATTTTCAAATCTGCTACTTTTGTAATCTGATTTTTTCTACACCAGTCGCGAATTCCTCGCACAACTTTCACTGTCACTGTCGGGTCAATATAGTTTGCAGTACCAATCTGTATGGCTTTAGCACCTACCATTAAAAATTCTAAAGCATCTTCACTGCTTGCTATTCCACCTATTCCGATAACAGGAATTTTTACAGCCCGCACTGTCTGATAGACACGATTTAGAGCCAGCGGCTTGATCGCCGGACCCGAAAGCCCCCCTGTGCGATTTGCCAGATAGGGTTTTCCAGATTCGAGGTCGAGTTTCATTCCAACGAAAGTATTGCAAACCGACAAGGCATCTGCACCAGCATCTTCAGCAGCCCTCGCCAGTAAAGTTATATCCGTTACATTCGGAGACAACTTAACGATCAGAAATTTTTCAGTTGCCTTGCGAGTCGCTTCCACTAACTGTCGCAATACGGTAGGATCAGAACTAAACTGCAATCCGCCTTCCTCAACATTAGGACATGAGACATTCATTTCCAGCGCATCAATCCGCTCTTCTTTGGATAAGGCTGAAGCCATTTCAACATATTGCTGAACGGTGTCCCCGAAAAAATTTACAATGATCCGTGTCTTATAATTTTTTAGTTGGGGTAGTTTGTCCGACAAAAAAACCTGTAGACCAATATTCTCCAACCCAATGGCATTGAGCATTCCGGAAGAAGTTTCAATAACTCGAGGAACCGGATTCCCGATTTTTGGGTTGATCGAAAGTCCCTTCGTTGAAAAACCACCCAGGTCGTTCAAGTCCAAAAAATCCGTAAACTCAAGTCCATAGCCAAACGTACCCGAAGCCGCGATTACCGGATTATCGAGAACCAGTTTCCCAAGATCTACTGTCAGATCAGTATCAGCCATATCTTATTGACATTTAAGGGGTTATCAGATATATTTTATAGTGATACGGATAGAATTAATGCGAGTTCCATCAAGATCATAGCCTAACACCGCTTTATTTAAAACAACGAATTTTCAACCAAAACTATCAGGGGCAATCCCAACATGATGGACACGAAAGAACAATCACCTGTTACGGAAATCGAACACCTCCAAGAAGAGTCAAAAAAATATAATAAACACATCGATGGTCTAATTGAAAATGCTGAAATAGAAGCGGAGATGGAAGCGGAAAAAAAAATCCGTTCAAAAAACTCCCGATTTTTTTCAATATCCATGTTCGGTTTTGGTCTACTAGCCCTGGTATACCTACAAATTAATGGTCTAAAAACACCCGAAGCGCCTGCTCCAGTCAGTAAGAAAATAGAATCTGCTGAAGACAAACTTTCAAAACAGGTACCGATTGTCGAAGACGGAAGTTCAAACATTCCTGTCCCCAAACTCAAAAATACTGTAGTCCCTGCAGAAATAAAGCTGAAGGAAAAGACACCACCCACTCGTAAGCCAAAAGCTACTTCCAATTTTCAGAAGAAGGCAACAAAATCTACCATCAAACCTAAAGCGAAAATAAAAACCGTATCTCCAACCAACACTCGATTTTTTGTACAAACCGGGGCTTTTTCTTCAAAGGAAAACGCCGACATCTCAATGAGAAAATTACAGGAAAAAGGGTTTTCACCATTGACTCATGTCGTGTCTAAAGGCAAAACCAAAACTTATCTTATTCAGCTTGGTGTTTTTCCAAACAAGGAAAAAGCAAAACTCGCTCAGGAAAAACTAGCGCGCGCGGGTTATCCTAAAACAATCATCAAATAACCAACTGTATTCTTTTCCAAACATAACGAGGATCTTATGATGCCCT
>CALJGH010000222.1 GCA_938073925.1 uncultured Nitrospinaceae bacterium | reverse complement strand
TAAGCCCTTATAAAACAATGAGAAGCCGAAGAGGGAAACAACTATTTTTAGATGTGATTTTAAATTAAAAATAAATTCAGGATAAAGATAGGTGGGGAAAAAACCCTACGATAAGGTTTGAATTGAGCTTTTCAAGGGGTTATGATACTTGCTCCAAAAATATTGAATTTATTGTTATTTAAGGGGTTTTTGCTGAATTTTTGCCGAATGAGCAAGTTATAGAGCCGGATTTAGAAAGAGAGTATGAAAGAATTTCGAAAAATTTTAAAATATGCCAAGCCTTACACCAAAAGTCTGGTATTCGCTTTTATTTGTTTAACTCTGACTTCTTTAGTCAATCTGGTATTGCCTTTGATTGTCCGCAATATGATCAATGCGGTAGTGGTTCTTAAAGACAGTCAGATTCTGGATGGACATGCGTGGGATTTGCTTTTCATCATTGTCTTGCAGGCCGTTTTTGCGGTCGTTCATAATTATGTTTTCGGATTTGTTGGACACCGAATGACCACCGATTTTCGTATTGAATTCTTTTCTCACATACAATCTTTGTCCCTGCGTTTTTTTCAGAACCATCGCGTGGGCGAAATTCTTTCGCGGATGAGTAATGATATATCGGTTATACAAAATGCTCTGGTCACCATTCCTGTGGCCTTGTTACGGCAAAGCATCACGCTCATTGGGGCCATGGCAATTATTTTATATCTGAACTGGAAGTTGACCGGTCTTATTCTGTTAATCCTTCCACCTTTAATGATTTTTGCCAGAGTATTCGGAAAACGTTTAAGACTCTATTCTGAAAAACTTCAGGATCAGGTTGCCCAGGCAATCGTTGTTTTGGAAGAAGTTGCTTCCTCTATAAAGATTGTAAAATCATTTACCCGGGAAAACTATGAGCGTGACCGATTCACGAACCAAATTGAAACCGCGTTCGAAAAAGCGGTAGACAAACTGAAGATTTCATCGTTCTTCGGTCCTTTCATTCTCGGTCTTACTTTTTTGGTGTCGGCAATTTTAATCTGGTACGGAGGCTATCAAGTGATGTTGGGAACAACGACACCGGGAGAACTAGCCGCTTTTTTTCTTTATGCGTTGATTGTTGCTGGGCCGATCGGAACCTTTGTTCGTCTTTATACTCAAATTCAGGAAGCATCGGGAGCAATAAGAAGAGTTTATGAAATTCTGGATACCCAACCTGCTATTAAGAATCCTGACAACCCGATATTTCTAGAAAATATCAGCGGACGTATTCAGTTCGACAATGTTTCCTTCGGTTATCGCGAAGAGTCTGAAATTCTGCATAATATAAGTTTTGATGTCCAGCCGGGTCAGACCGTTGCTTTAGTCGGACCAAGCGGAGCCGGGAAATCGACGGTTATAAAACTATTACATCGATTCTTCGATGTCAGCCAAGGCAGCATTCGTTTAGATGGCCATAACATTCAAGAATTGGATCGAAAAAGTTTTCTCAGCCAGATAGCATTGGTTCCTCAAGAGACGCTACTGTTTGGAGGAACAGTGAAAGAAAATATACTCTATGGAAAACTGGATGCATCGGAAGAAGAATTAGAGGAGGCTGCCAAAAAGGCAAATGCCCATGACTTCATTGTGGAACTGGAAAAGGGTTATGAAACCATAGTAGGAGAAAAGGGGGCCAAGCTTTCAGGGGGGGAGAGGCAAAGAATCGCCATAGCCAGGGCTATCTTGAAAGACCCGAAAATTCTGGTGCTGGATGAAGCGACATCGTCTTTGGACAATCGCTCCGAAGCTTTAATTCAAGAGGCTGTAGAAACGCTGATGGAAAATCGCACCACATTTATTGTGGCTCATCGCCTTAGCACCATTCATCAAGCGGATCAGATTATAGTTCTTGAAAAAGGTAGGGTTGTTGAAATTGGCCAACACGAAGATTTAATGAACAATAAAAACCTTTATTACAATTTATATAAATTAAAAATGCAGGATCCCGTCACCCTGGGAGAAAAGTGATATTTTTTACTCTCCAGGATCAGCACCAATTAGAAACCCAATTAAATGCGCTTTCTTATCTGCATCGCCGCGATAATAGGTGCGGATCAGTCTTTGAATCAGTTCCGTTAAATTGGGATCTTCTCCATACGCTTCCAGTTCTTCATTAACGGCAGGTCCTTCACCAGGAGTGTGTTGAGTTTTCCTGATAGGAGCTTTACCGGTCAGCAACCAGATGATATTCAGGTTTGTGTGCTGATATAATTTGGCAATCGTATCGGCTGAAGGAAGTGATTTGCAGTTTTCAATATCTGATAATGAGCCTTGCGAAATCCTAATTAACTTCGCAATTTGACAAGGTTTCAATGGAAGTCATTTTCTCCATTGCCGTAGCCCCACACCTAACAATTTCGCTGTTCCTGATTTAATTTTTTTTGCATTATTTCGTATACAAGTACTATAATTTATAATTTCCAATTGCGCCCTAAACATGACGGGAATTAGACTAAAAGCCCTGACCTGAGTTAGATGAAGGGTGACCTCGTTGTTGGCCCTCAAAAAATAGTAAACAGCAAATCGAGGTTTCATAACAGGTAATCTGTGGGCAGCGAGCATTTTTCCAATTTCATTTATTTCCTATCTGATTTAGCTATAGTTCCCAAAAAATAGTTGTCCGTCAATCTTTTTTATAAAATTTTAGGTTTATTTAGAGGGTAAATTTCTTTCTAGCTAAAAACCCAGATTACCCTGCTGTGTTCTTGGAAGAAGTATTTGAAATAATCCGATCATTTCCTGGAAGGCATAATTTTCCACAAGATACTTATAAATATGGGGGGCGTAATTTTTTAGTCTCCTCTCCTCTTTGCCATCTATTGCGATGTCAACGTATATGACTACTTTAGGAGGTTTTGCTTTGAGGGTTTCTACCATTTCTAATTCCTTTTCTTCATCCAGCATGCCAGGCAAAACCCACTCATAAGGAGTCGGGTTAACACGGTCCGTTAAAAAATAAAAAATTGGATTCAGTGGAAGAGCAAGAATAGGATCGCCATTTTTTGAATATGTACTTATTCGTTTAACAACTTCACTTATCCACTTGGCTTCATTAGGACTCGTCAGAACATCCATTCTTTCCAGTTTTATTGCAGTGGTTTCGGGATGCACGGCCTTAACATCCTTATTAATCACCCAACCCCTTGCGCCTATACTTCCCGCATAAAACCCATGATGCGTGTTCATTTCATAATAGAAGAGACAAGGCAGAAAGACGATGAGCAGGCTTAAAGGAATGCGTGTGCTTCTGGCGTGGATTGAATTCTCGGGTGCACTTTGAAATACAAGTGCTTTCTGCCAAACCTGAAAGAGCAAATAACAAAATAGAATATAAAAAGGTGGGAGCGTTCTTAAAAGGTTGTCAAATCCGGCTCGCCAGATTACCAGTCCGAACGCACAAACACCGAAACCCACAATAGCAAGCAAATGCAAATCGGATGATGTCATCTTGCGTTTTTGCAAAACAAATCGGGTCAAAATAATTACAAGCACGAACCCATAAACCCAAATGGGGAGATGGAACAAAATTCTTTCAAAAAATTTATGGTACCCCAGTTCATCATAAAATTGAGAGAAGGGTAACAGTTGTGGAAATGGATTTCCCCAAACTTTATACGTATCCACAACTAGTCTAAAAGCTTTATAAAAATATCCATTCTTACCTAGGTTAAACAAAAAAACTACTACCAACACAACTCCTCCCCAAGAAATGCAAGCTATTTTCTTAGGGGACAGATTGATACTGTTCTTCAACTGGATATCGGTCAAATTATAAAAATATAATATTCCCAGTACGACTAGACTGATCAGTATTGAAAATAGAGTGACCTCAAATTTAAAGAAAGCACTTAGAAAAATCGCCGAAACCAACCCAATCAGAGATATTAAGTTTCTTCTTTCGATTGTCCTTGTAAGGAAGTAGAGAGTCAGAACGACAAAAAAGGGATAAAACCGGTTGTAGTACATCGAAGGTGCCGAAAGTATGAATAAGGCCGCTAAGAATGAAAACCCGGCAGGCATTATTTTTCGGCTGATTGAGTAAACCATTAAAATCATGGCAGGTGTCAACAACGCGACACCGATTCGCAAGCTTTGGATTTCTACCCCGAAAAGCTTGAAAAATAGCAAGCCATACCAATAACGGCCGGGGAGGTAGCCATTGGGGTTAAAATCTATAAGCGCTCTCTCCCCGTTGAGGGTTCTTAGGGTTCCATTGGCATACCCCCCTTCGTCCCAAATATTCATTCCATATCGGGAAAAAGACAAAAAGTAAGCCACCAGGCCTGCATATATAATAATAAGCAAGCCCCATTTTTTTACAAGGGATGGAAAAGATTTTTCTTCAGATAATTTATCCATTCAAGCCGTTATTCCGTCAGGTAGGAGCGCATTTCTTCAGCGAGTTTCTTGTTTTCTTCCAGAATCTGCTCAAGATCCATTTCGTTGTCGTCGGTAAGTTTTTCCTTGGACTTTATGATTCGATTAAACGAGTGATCCACCGTTTCATGAGGGATTTTTCCGGTTTCTATTCCATCAATCATAGCATCTTGAAGCCTAGTAACTTTATCGAGGTCGTGGCAAATAAGAAACAGATCAACACCCGCGTTGATAGCTAAAGCAGGTAGCTCTTCGGGAGTTTGGGTTACTGCA
This sequence comes from uncultured Nitrospinaceae bacterium, assembly GCA_938073925.1. GTDB lineage: Bacteria > Nitrospinota > Nitrospinia > Nitrospinales > VA-1 > UBA8687. The sequence goes on along the minus strand of CALJGH010000222.1, from coordinate 831 downwards.
TGCATTTCCAAGTCATCGGACATGACCAGCCCTTGAAACTGCATTTTCTTACGGAGTAAATCATTCAAAATATAATTTGAAAATGTTGCCGCAGAATCTTCATCCCAAGCGGGGTAAACTACATGCGCCGTCATTATTACATCCAACCCTTCCTGAAAAGCCTGGGCAAAAGGAACCAGTTCAATTTTTTCCAGAGATTCTTTGCTTCGCTCTACCCGTGGCAGAGTCAAATGCGAATCTTGCGAGGTGTCTCCATGGCCTGGGAAATGTTTGCCGACGGGAAAGGTTCCAGCATCCTTGAATCCTTGAATTATCTTGCAACCCAATCGCGCAACGACATCACGGTTGGAACTGATAGCGCGTTTCCCGATAATAGGGTTTTCGGGGTTTGAATGAACATCAAGAACCGGAGCATAATCCATATTAATTCCCACGGCTTTCATTTCTTTGCCCATTGCCAACCCAAACCGGTAGGCAAGGTCATCGGAGTTCGCCTCTCCAAGACAGCACATAGGCGGGAATTGTGTGAAAGGTTCATTCAATCGGGCCACGCGGCCCCCTTCCTGATCGACAGAAATAAATAAAGGCGGCGAATTTTGCGCGGTAAGGGACTGCAAATCTTCGATCAGTTTTTTAAGTTGTTTTGGATTTTCATAATTGCGTTCGAACAAAATCAAGCCGCCAATGCCCTGTTCGGCAATCAGTTTTTCGGTTCGGGAATTGAGGCAGGTACCCTCGAATCCGGAAACGATCATTTGACCTGTTTTATGTTTAAGTGATAACAAGTTGGGTTGGTGGCCGGAGGCCACTTGGGACCAATGCTAGCCTGTA
>CALJGH010000221.1 GCA_938073925.1 uncultured Nitrospinaceae bacterium | reverse complement strand
AAGGCTAATATAATTAATTTTGTTGGGCAAGGGGTATTGGCTTAATGCACCACTCGCCGGTTTTTAGGGTAGCTCATCAAGTTTTAGGCCTGCTTCTGATTGCAACCTCAACGGATCGTCGCAACACTTTATCTTAAGAATAAAGAAATGGAGTGTAAATATGGCGTATCGAACTCTAAGAAATTATAGACCAGCGCAAATATCAGGTCTATAGGATGGATGGCAGAGAGGTGAAACAATCAAAGCCATCGGGCCTGTATTTGAGTGGATCTTGCAATCAATTTCTATAGGCCCATAGGTATAAGATTTAATTTTGAATAACATTAGAAATTAAATGTCCACTTGAGAAATAAATTTCAAAGAATAAACAGCAACCTCCATCAACGGTATCCCATTCAAGCTGACTGGAAGGAACTTAGAGTATGAAGGGTTTTACCTGAATCCTAAGGATATACCTCCTGATGACTTGGATGATGTGATACTGGGCAAGATTATTAAAGAGACTGGAATTTGGTATCGGAGAGAGCTAGAGAGGCAATCGATTTGCAACCAGCCACTGGCTGGTTAGCCGCGGACAGTGATTTTTTTGATGGATTTTACCAGTTTTCTGAGTTTGACTGCAGTTTTGGCTTTTTCTTCTTTGCGGGGGATTTTTTTAGGTTTGCGGTAGCGAACCGATTTACGGGTATTGGTGTAGACCCATTCTGCATCGAGCAAAAACTTTTCGCGGTTGCTGGGGTTCAATTTGCGGAACAAGGTGAGTAGATTTTGTTCTTCTTTATTTGTGCTGATAAGGTTGTCGTTGAGTTGGCCTTTAAACATCAGACGCCCTTCCTCTAAACCACCGCCAATGACTTCTAATGGAGCATTGGAGATTGGAAATTTTTCCTTATCGTGTGTTTGCAGGTCCTCGGGTAAAACTTTAGTGGTCAATAATCGATCGAGGGACAGGTTCGCCAATCTTGCCAGTTTAACGAGGACTGAAACCGGAGCATCTCTTTCCCCAGCTTCGTAACGAACGTAGGTTCTGAATCCGATCTCGAGAACTTCAGACAAGGCCATCTGCGTGCAATTGAGATTTTTTCGGATCGTTTTTAAGTTGTCGGAGAGGATAGTCATAATACTGGGGCCAGCACTTTAAAAATTTAAGCTAGTTCTATTCCATTCTTTCTTAAAAACTTGTAGGCTTCATCAATCCAAAATCGTTCTTTTTCCAGTTTGTAATCTGGAAGGTCTTTTGAAGAGCCGATAATGTTTTTCATATAATCGATGGCTTCCTGCTTCTTGCCCTTTTTATCCAGCAGGTGTGCGTAGTGATAATAGGCTTTGAAGAAATGGAAGGAGTTGATAACATCTCCATATGCTTCTAGCGCTTTTTCATCTTTTCCGTCCAAGCGATAGCACTCAGCAAGTCCAAAAATAGCATTGCCGTAGTCATATTTTTTGTCGATAGCTGTCAGTTTCTCTAATGCAGTAGCCGCTTCATCGAATTTCCCCTGACCATGTAAACATTTTGCAAGGCCGTATCTCGCTTCCAGCATTTCTGAATCACGTTGAATAGCTTCTTCAAAGTTAGGGATTGCCGCATCAAAGTTTTTCTGCTCTATATAAACCTGCCCGAGTTTTTCGTAGTGGTAGGCTTTATTGAATTGCTTGATCAGCTCTTTGAGCTGTAGTGTTTCTTCTGTTTCGACTTCCTTTTTTACGGGTTTACCGAAAGGAATGATTGTGCCGAGTGTTCCACCACTACTGCTAGTAGCCGCACTGGCTCGATTTTTAATGGCGAAAAAATACGCCACCGCACCAATAGGAGGAAGCAGTATTATAATAATTATCCAGACAAAATGTTCGCGTCTTTGTATACAGTCCAGAACCATCCACAGCATGAATCCGGCTGCTAAGTAGTTAAATATTTCTTGCAATTATACCTCTGCTATTTTTAGGGACAATAAAAGCGCGTTGTCCGGATTTGAAATCAGGAACCCACCTTATTGGTGGCATCGAGGAGTAAGACTTTTGGCTGTCGGGATTCCTTTTCAGTATCTATATTACCATAAGCCGCAACAATGATGCGATCATTTATCTGAGCCAGTCGCGCCGCAGCTCCATTGATCGAAAACGTTCCTGAGCCTCGTTCGGCTGTTATCACATAGGTGATAAACCGACTGCCAGAAGTGATATTGTAAATGTGAACTTGCTCGTAGGGCTGAATATCTACCCGATCTAACAAATCCTGGTCAATCGCAATACTGCCTTCATAATCAATTTCAGTTGCTGTCACCGTAGCCCGGTGCAGTTTCGATTTTAACATTATTCTTTGCACTTTTTAGTCCTCTACAATGCAATTATCGATGAGTCGGGATGATCCGATTTTTACAGCCAGCGCGATCAACGTGCGGCCTTTAACTTCTTCTATTTCCTGCAAGCTGATGGGGTCACAAATCGAGATGTAATCAATTTGCATTCCAGATTCAGCGGTGATTCTATCTTTTATACTCTGCTTCAATTGGCTTGCTGCCGTGGTTCCTTGACTAATTTTCTCTTTTGCGTCTTCTAACGATCTTGAAAGAGAAAGTGCTTTTTGCCTTTCTTTAGATGTCAGGTTGCGGTTGCGTGAGCTCATGGCAAGTCCATCTGGCTCGCGGACCAAAGGGACTCGATGAACAAAAATATCGAGATTTAAATCTCTCACCAGAGTTTCTATCACTGCAAGTTGTTGCCAATCTTTTTCTCCAAAGAAGACATGTTGCGGGCGAACGATATTAAACAATTTTAAAACAACGGTTGCCACCCCTTTGAAAAGTCCAGGTCGACTTTTTCCACATAAATGATCGGTGATTTCATCTACCTGTACATAGGTTTTAAATCCTTCAGGATAGATTATTTCCCGATGGGGTTGAAATAGTAGATCCACTCCAGCAGATTCCAGCTTTTCTATATCGCCTTCGAGATCATAAGGGTAAACGTCAAGGTCTTCATTGGGGCCAAATTGTATGGGGTTGACAAAAATGCTGACAACCGTATGGTCGCAAGTCCGCAAAGACTCTTCTACCAGGCTCATATGCCCTTCGTGTAAATATCCCATGGTAGGTACAAAACCAATGTTGGTTCCATGAAACGAGTTTAAAACTCTTTTCATTTCACCGGTCGAGGACGCCCTTTGTATTAAGACTTGTTGTTTTAAATCAGATACCATCATTCACCTGCTTGAGAGAACCTTTTTTTAGATTGTAGCTGTATTCTGGACCTGGAAAAGCTTCACTATGAACTTCATCAATGAACTCGGTGACGGCATTTTGAATAACATCTGCCAATTGAACGTAGTGTTTGACAAATTTAGGTGCAAAGTCAGGATTCAATCCGAGCAGGTCATGCGTTACAAGAATTTGTCCATCACACTTTGAGCCGGCACCGATGCCGATGGTGGGGATTTCCAGATCATGGGTGATTTTACCCCCAAGTTCTTCTGGCATTCCTTCCAGAACTAGAGAGAACGCGCCTGCTTTTTGCAGGTCTTTTGCGTCCTGTTTGATTTGTTTTGAGTCGAGAAAAGTTTTCCCTTGGATTTTATAACCGCCAAACTGATGCACCGATTGCGGGGTTAATCCAATATGTCCCATTACCGGAATACCCGCTTGAACAATAGCGTGTACCCGGTCAGCCATGCGTGCGCCCCCTTCAAGTTTAACTGCTGCGGCATGGCCTTCTTGAATCAATCGACCGGCATTGGTCACGGCCTGTTCTACAGAAACCTGATAAGACATGAACGGCATATCCGCCACCACCAATGCCCGGTGCGCTCCCCGTTTAACCGATCGCGTATGGTAGAGAACATCTTCAAGGGTTACAGAAAGTGTGTTTTCGTGGCCCTGTGACACCATTCCCAAAGAATCGCCCACCAGTAAAATATCGATGGCCGTGGTGTCTAGCAATTTTGCGAAACTAAAATCGTAAGCCGTTAAAGCGGTGATTTTTTTTCCAGAATTTTTCCTTGCCTTAATAGCGGGAACAGTGACAGGCTGATTTTTCATTATCTTGCACAGGCTATGGCTGGGAGTCTAGCTGGGGAGGAGCAGGGAATCGAATTTAACGACTCCCTTCGGCAATGGCCGAAAGAGAAGCAAAGGTGACGGAGCATTGAAAAATATCGACATTTCGAAACTCAGAAAAATTAAACTAATGAATTTCTACATTTAATTATTTATCGAACAATGCTCTTTTTGAAACGCGTAGCAAAACTTAAAGCCCGAGGGTCTTCCTGTTTTTTTGCGTTTACTTGTCAGTATTAAGCTTTTTACGTCCCGGTCCGTTAGGATCCAAGCGGATTATAATATTCTCTACCTATTTTATGGCTGTTGACCTTCTTTATCAACTCATCTAGGTCACATTTTTTTTCAACGAAGTCGATCTCATTGGTATTTATGACCAAAAGCGGTGTTTCAGAATAATAAAAAAAGAAGTTATTGAAGGCTTTGTTTACAGAATCCAGGTAGTCCGGGTCCATAAAGGCTTCATATTCCCTTCCTCTTTTGGCAACTCTTTCCTGCAGCACTTCTGTGCTGGCCTGCAGATAAATTACCAGATCGGGTTTTGGAGCTTTAGCATCGATCAGGTTGAAGATTTGTTCGTACAAATTAAACTCATGATCTTCAAGGTTGAGACGGGCGAAAATTTTGTCGCGTTGAAATAGATAGTCAATGACAACCACGGAGTTGAACAGATCCCTTTGTGCCAGTTGCATGTACTGGTTGTATCGGCTCAGTAAAAAA
>CALJGH010000220.1 GCA_938073925.1 uncultured Nitrospinaceae bacterium | reverse complement strand
CCCAAAATTTCGGGTAAGCTTTACAATACGCAATGCGCTTTCATCCATCTGAACCTGTTTTAACTTTTCGTGCGAGCCATCAGAGCTGCCATCATCTACAACCACAATTTCGTAGGATTGTTCCAATTTATCGCAGATAACCTTGAGCCGTGAAACTAACTCTTCAATAAGAGACACCTCATTGAAAACAGGAACGACAATTGAAATTTCTATTTGCTTATCCATAGCATTCATAAAGTTATTGGGCGCGTGAACAAGCCATCGCGGCCTCACGAACTCTTATCGCTTTAACTTCCGTGGCAGTCTGGCCAATGTATTCTGATTGACAGCAGCCTAGGCAACCGGGAAATATTCCTTCTGCTTTTAATTTTTCACGGAATCCCTTGATGCGATCTGATTTCCAGGAAGTGAGTTCGCTACTATCATTTAGATTTCCTACTCTGTAATGAGGACAACTGAACACATCGCCGTAAGCAGAAAAAGCGACTTTCGCCCATGGAATAAAACAACGGTAATCTTTGTAAGAGCTTTTATTGGAGTAATAACGGACAATTTCTTCGACCGTGATATAGTTTGGCGAAAACCTTAGTTTTGTTTTAAAGCCCTGACTCAGGGTTTCGATTTGTGATAATTGGCGACTCAATTTTTTCGGTTCAATTTCTTCGACTGGTGCCGTCGGGCGGTCTAGATGGTGGTCCTGATCATAATTTTTTCCATGCCAGTAAGTCGCTGGACTGCTCACCACATAATTGCAAACATTCACTCCAAGTTTGTTTGCATATTTATATAATGGAACAAGATCCATTACATTTCCCCGATTGATAACGCAAGTGAGGTGGATGAGAGGAAACTTAGATTTTAATTCCTGTTTACGCGCAATCAGTCTTTCAAGTCCCTGTGTGGTTTTCTTAAAAGAGCCGGGAATCGTGGTGATGGTGTCGTGAAGCTTTTCTCCACCTTCAATAGAAACCCCCATGTAAAATAGTCCACAACCCCAAACCGACTTGAGCCGTAAATTCAATAAGTCTTCGACCACTTTTTCACTTAAGGTAGTTCCGTTTGTGATGATATGAACCTTATGATTCTTAACAGCGAATTCAAGAATTTCCATGAAATCACTTTTCATAAACGCTTCACCACCTGTAAACGTTATTAATGAAAAACGCGGAAGTTTTGCGATGGCCTTTTTGATTTCATCTGCCGAGAGTTCATTTTTGTAAGTTTTATTGGTTTCAGTGTCCTCGATTATTTCGAGGTAGTGGCACATATCGCACCGGAGGTTGCAACGATAGGTCACTTCAAAAAATGCCTGGATCGGCGGCAAAGAACTTCGCGGAGCGAAGTAAAACGGCAACATCGAGTACAAACGCGGTAGAATTTTTTGAATAAATTTGAAATCCATAATAATAAAACTTTTAAGCGCAGTTCGTTTGTTTTAGAAATCCCATACTTTTGTCGCCGCAGTTAAACAGTAAATCTATCGTTGATAAGAATGGAACAAATCCTTCGTAGCGTTGGGGGTACTCCGGGTGCTGATAATTTTGATACTCCAATCCAATGCCCTGGTCGGAGAAATCTTTCTCCGAAATGTAGTTTTTAGCCGATTCCCCGCTTAGATATTGCGTTGCACCAAGTTGTTTGCAAATTGAAATCAGCCTTTCGGATTTATTGCCAGACTCGCCCAATTCAGAAGAACGAAGAAGAGGGGTATTGATTTTTAATTCTCCCTTTAAATATTGGATGGTCTCCAACGAAAGGTCTAATAAAAAATCCCATTCTCTGTTAAATGTTTTCTCGCACCATGGGAAGTATAAGTCGAAAAAAGGTGTCTTGGAATAATGGCATCGAATGGATTCCAAATGTTTTCGTTTCCATGAAGTAGAATTGTCGATTTTTGTTTCTAGAAGACTTTGCTCATATTTGTTCTTTTGAATTACCGGTACCGTCAACCAGACCGAACCCTCCTGAACTCGAATTCGGTTTCTGTTTCTCCAATCCCTTCGGGTGAACTGCACGTCATCGTATAAGACGAATTGATCCGAGCGGTGCATTTGCTCGAAAAATCCCAGCCAGGGTAAATAGGAAGGCTGAAGAATAGTCACGCGCATAGATTTAATTCCCAAGGTCAAGAGCCCCATAGTTCTTTCATCCAGATAAATCGTTCCCACCATTGACGGTTGTTTTTGTAGAACTCAATGGTTTTTTCTAATCCCGTATCCAAACTTATTTCTGCTTGCCAATCTAGTAATTCTTTGGATTTGTCTGTCGAAGAAATGTGACACGAAACTTGGCCGGGACGATCTTTTATGTAATTGAGCATACTTTCTGGTTTATCTAGTTTTCCTAAAATTTTGCGTCCGATATCAAGCACGCAGGTGTCGCTGCCTGTTCCCAAATTTATTGTCTCGCCAATAACTTTTTTCCTGTCTACATGTAGAATTTTGTCCAATGCTCGGCAAGTGTCTTCGACAAATAACCAGTCACGCGAGCTGTTGCCATCGCCATGAATAGTGATTGGTTTATCCTGCAAAGCACTGACAATAAAATTGGGGATAGCCTTTTCCAGATGTTGATATGGGCCGTAGTTGTTGAAAGGCCGAACGATCACCGCAGGTAAATCGTAAGTTTTAATATAGGAATAAATCAATCGATCGGCACCGGCCTTTGCCGCTGCATAAGGGCTCATCGGTTTCAAAGGATGCTCTTCATTCATCGGGTCGGCTAAAGCCGTTCCATAAACCTCTGAAGATGAAATATGAACAAACAATTCTACAGGATTATTCACTGCGGCATTTGCAACAACCTGGGTGCCGATAACGTCGGTTTCGAAAAATATTGCGTTATCATAAATCGATCGAGTCACATGTGACTCTGCAGCAAAGTGAACGACAATATCCGCTTCGGCAACCAGTTTGCCAACAAGATCAGGATGGGTGATGTTGCCGTGAAAAAATTCAAAATGGGAGTTGGATTTTAAAGCAGGAGAAATATTGTCTAGATTGCCAGCGTAAGTCAGCGCATCGAGGAGCAAAATTTTGTAATCGGGATAACAGCGGTGGATGTAGTTAATAAAATTACTACCAATAAAACCAGCACCGCCTGTGATCAGTAATTTTTTCTTAAATGCGCTCATTTTTTTTATTCAATATATGGGATAAAAA
>CALJGH010000219.1 GCA_938073925.1 uncultured Nitrospinaceae bacterium | reverse complement strand
TTACATTTTAAATTTCCATCACCAATAGAACACGCCGCCACCCCAAAAATTACGCAAGTACGTCGTGCAGAAATTGGGTTCAGAGCCACGCAGGGAAGACCAACACAACAGGTACCTGCAGAATCTTTGATGCTTACAGGTGACCAGAATATCGTCGATATCAATCTGGTAGTTCAATACCGAATTATGGACTCTGTCCAATACCTGTTTAATGTTCGTCGACCTCACAAACTGATTCGCGATTCAGCGGAAACAGTTATTCGCGGAATCACGGGTAGTAAAAAGATTGATGAAGCTCTAACAACAGGTAAAGCGGAAATTCAGGTACTCGCCAAAGTTCAAATTCAAGCCCTACTCGATCATTACAAGTCTGGTTTACAGGTAGTAACCATTCAGCTTCAAGATGTGCACCCACCCGAACAGGTGGCAGACTCGTTCAAAGACGTTGTTCGAGCCCGTGAAGACAAAGAAAGAATGATCAACGAAGCTCAGGGTTATCGCAATGCGGTGATTCCGGAAGCCCGCGGGCAGGCGGCACAAATTATCCGCGTTGCAGAGGGGTATCGTGAAGAAAAAGTCAAAAAAGCAGAGGGTGATGCCAAACGATTTCTTCAACAATATGAAGCTTACAAAAAAGCCCCCAACATCACCCGAAAAAGAATCTACTTGGAAACCATGCAAGAAATTCTTCCAAACGTGAAAAAATTCATCATGGAAAAGAAAGGCGGTGGCGTGTTGCCAATCCTCCCATTAGGCGGAAACTCTATATTAGGAGGCAATAAGTAATAGCCATGAAACAAAACTCCTTTATTATCGGCGGCGTGATTGCGATCATCATTCTTTCGTCTGCAATGTTCACGGTACATATGACGCAAAGCGTGATTGTACTGGAACTTTCAAAACCCAAAGAGATCATTACTGAGCCTGGACTTTATTTCAAGATTCCTTTTCTACAACAGGTGAAATATTTTCCCAACCAGTTGCTCGATAACGATTCTTTGCCTGCGGAAGTAATCACCAAAGACAAGAAAAATCTATTGATCGATAACTTCACTATGTTCCGCATCAGTGATCCGCTAAAATTCCTGGAAACAGTTCGTGGTGAGCAGGGTGCCAGAGCACGGTTGGATGATATTATTTATTCCGAGTTACGCGTTGAGATCGGTAACCACAACCTCATCGATATTGTTACTGAAACGCGGGATGTCATCATGGCAAAGGTCACCAAAGAAACGAATATTAAAGCCGCCGAATATGGTTTGGAAGTCGTTGAAGTAAGAATCAAGCGCACCGATCTACCTCCTGAAATTGCCAGCTCCATATTCAACCGAATGCGCACAGAGCGCGAACGTATCGCTATGGAATACCGTTCGGAAGGTAAAGAAGAAGCGACCAAAATTCGCGCTGAAACCGATAAGGAAAAAACCATCCTCGTCGCAGAAGCTTATAAACAGGAGCAATCCATTCGTGGTGAAGGCGATGGACTGTCGACAAAAATTTACGCAGATGCTTTCAGTAAAGATCCCAAGTTTTATTCTTTTATGCGATCCATGGAAGCTTACAAAAGTTCTTTAAATACAGACACCACTCTCCTGATGTCCGAAGGTTCCGACTTTCTCGAATTTCTAAATAAGTCCGAATAACTCAACATACCGGGTAGCAAAAAAAACGAGAAACTCTTATTATAGCAGTGAGAATCTTTCTGTTTTTCTATAAGGTCGCATGAGAATACTCATCGTTGGAGCGGGAATAGTCGGATTTAACCTTGCCCAGGAACTTTCGCAGGAAGGCCACGATGTCGCCATTGTGGATAAGGATCTGGACAGGACGCGACGAATTTCGGATACGCTTGATGTCATGGCGTTACAGGGCAATGCCTGCCTACCCAGCGTATTGGTCAAGGCTGGCATCAAGTCCACTGAAATGTTGATCGCCGTCACCGAAAAAGACGAGATAAACCTGCTTGCCTGTTTTCTTGCTTCCCGTTTTGAAGTACCCAAGCGATTCGCCCGGTTGCGCGACATGGAATTCACCACCAACGGTGCCATCCTTTCTCCACAAGATTTATTCATTGACCAGGCAATCAATCCGCCGCAGATCATGGTCGAAACCATTCTGAAGTTTCTTGAGACTCCGGGTGTCGTCAACGTTGCCGAATTCGCCGACGGAGAAGTTCTCTTGCGCGAATTTGATGTCCCTGAAAATGCTCCCATCGCCGGAAAGTCGATTCAGGACATCCGCAGCATCACGTTGATGGATTCGTTTCTAATCGTAGCCATCGTTCGGGAAGGGGAATTGGTACTCCCGAAAGATGAAGATATCATTCATGCGGGTGACAGGTTCTACACTCTAGTAGATAAGGAGTTCCTGCCTTTTCTGCTCCCCATGCTGAACAAAACTCTCGACGAAGTTCAAAAAGTAATTATTTACGGCGCTACCCCTATGGCCATCCACCTCGCAAAAGCCTTGGAAGAAGGCACCCGCGATGTGCGCATCATCGAACCGTCTAGAGATATGGCTCACGTTGCGGCGGATCAACTGAAAAAAACCGTTGTCATGCATGGCAGTGGAACAGATATGGATCTGTTCAATGAAATAAATATGAAGGAAGCGGATTTTTTTCTAGCTCTTTCGGATGACGACGAAAACAATATCCTTTCGGCTTTATTGGCAAAAAAATATGGTGCTAAACGGGCTTTGGTTATTACCAATGACCCGGAATACCTGCCTATCCTGGACTCCATTGGCATGGATATTACCATCAACCCGCGCCTGATAACCGTCAGCGCCATATTGAAGCATTTGCGAAAAGGGCGCGTGATGTCGGTGTTTAAACTGATTGAAGATGCCGAGGTCATGGAAATCGGAGTGGAACCGGACTCCTCTATTGTTGACAAACAAATTTCAAAAATCAAATTCCCCAAGGAAGCCATCATCGGTGCCATTCTCAGAAAAGGAGAAATGCTGATCCCTAACGATGAAATCGTCCTGGAAGCCGGCGACTCCGTCATCGTTGTAGCACTGCCCGGAGGCATAGAAAAAATCGAAAAACTCTTTGATCGCAAGCGCTCCTTTCTTCCATTCCGATGAATATCCAAGCGATATTAAATGTTGTTGGGGTTCTTTTAATTCTTCTTTCCGGTCTTCTTCTAGCGCCACTTGGCATTTCGATGCATTACGACCACCCTGCACTCGAAGGTTTTATTTCAGAAACTTCCGCGTTCAGCCTAACTTTTGCTGCGGGTCTTATTTCAGGTCTTGTGCTCTGGAAACTCTTTCCTTCTGGTATCGAAAAGTTGCGCGACCGCGAAGGCTTCGCAATTGTGGCCTCATCCTGGATGGCTATGTCTGTTTTTGGTGCCATTCCACTTTACCTGACAGGAGCCTGTCCAGACTATATTGACGCTTTATTTGAAAGTGTCAGCGGATTTACCACCACTGGAGCATCGATACTTATTGATATCGATGCGTTGCCGCATGGAATTCTTTTCTGGAGGAACCTGATGCAATGGGTAGGAGGAATGGGAATCATCCTGCTTTCCCTGGCCATATTCCCGATGCTGGGTATCGGCAGTTTTCATTTATTCAAAGCAGAAATCCCCGGTGGCGCAACTGTAGAACAAACTCAACCACGACTGGCTGAAACCGCAAAAGTTCTCTGGAAAACTTATCTTGCGCTTACGCTCATTGAAATTTTTGCGCTACGCTTTGCGGGACTGGATTTCTTCGATGCTGTCTGCCATACATTTTCCACAGTCGCCACAGGCGGGTTTTCCCCGCACAACGGCAGTGTGGGTGTGTTCGATAATATATATATTGAAGCCATAATAATTCTGTTCATGTTTTTCGGTGGTATCAACTTCGCTCTGCATTCACAGATGGTAAGAAGAAATTTTGAAGGTGTATTCAAAAACCCGGAATTCCGCGCCTATTGCTCCATGCTGATAATAGGTATTCTGCTGGTAACCTGGGGACTCACCCGAGTTTCGCCTGACGGCGATGCCGGTGAGGCATTCCGGAATGCGGCTTTTACTGTGGTATCCATTAATACAACCACTGGGTTCGTCACCGATGATTTTAATTTATGGCCGGAATATCTAAAACTCTTGATACTCGGCATCATGATGGTTGGCGGTTGTTCCGGTTCGACCAGTGGTTCTTTCAAGGTCATCCGTTTAATTATCCTGATAAAAATCATTTTAAGAGAGCTTAAAAAACTGGTTCATCCACGGGCTATTTTCCATGTGAAGGTAGGGAATAAAACCATCGATCCAGACGATCTTTCCAATGTCGCGGCACTGACATTTTTGTTTTTAGGAATTTCAGCCCTGAGCGCAATGATGCTTTCGTTCATGGGGGTTGATTTTACCACTGCGATTTCTGCATCTATCGCTTCTTTATTCAATATTGGCCCAGGCCTGGGTGCTGTGGGTGCCATGGGCAACTACGCCGCCATACCCGCTATGGGAAAGGGAATTCTAATTGCCTGCATGTTATTGGGAAGACTTGAAATATATGGCATCCTTCTCCTTTTATTGCCCATCGCCTGGCGTAAATAAGATTTGATTTTAGAAAGGCAATAACTTAGAATTTCGTCTTCCTAACCGGAGCTGAAACTCTTTTATTTTTTGAATAAAGGGTTGTTTTTTTAGATGTGATAAATACCCCCTGATTGGAATATTTTAGTATTTGTTTAATTTGCCATGGGGGCAATTCTAATGCCAATCGCATCCCTGATTTTTTAAGGAAATTATAAAGAAATGGAAACTAATCCTCTAAAAATTACCGAACTCGTACTTCGAGATGCTCATCAATCGCTGCTCGCCACGCGAATGAAGACAGAAGACATGCTACCCATCGCAGAAAAGCTCGATCAAGTGGGTTATTTCTCCATGGAAATGTGGGGCGGAGCAACCTTCGACACTTGCATCCGGTTTTTAAATGAAGACCCTTGGGAAAGAGCACGTGCATTAAAGAAAAAAATGCCCAAAACCCCTTTTCAGATGTTGTTGCGTGGACAAAATGCGGTGGGCTACCGACATTATGCGGACGATATTGTTGAACGATTTGTCAAACAATCTGTAGAAGTCGGGATTAATATTTTCAGAATCTTCGATGCCCTCAATGATTTTCGCAATATAGAAACCGCAGTAAACACTGTCAAAAAATGCGGCGAGACAGTTGAAGGCTGTATCAGCTACACCGTCAGTCCCGTGCATAATCTCGATCTCTATATCAAAATGGGGAAAACACTTGAAAGCATGGGGTCGGATATTATTTGCATCAAAGATATGGCTGGCCTATTGACTCCTGATGTAACAAAAACCCTCATCACGGAATTAAAGAAAAATATTAAACTCCCTATTCATCTGCACACACACGCGACCACGGGTCTCGTCGGAATGAATATGCAATGCGCCATCGAAGCAGGGGTTGATATGGTTGACACCGCCATCTCTTCCTTATCGATGGGAACATCTCATTATGCGACCGAATGTATTGTTGCCGCATTAAAAGGAACCCCACGAGACACAGGTTTGGATCTGAATCTATTGGAAGAAATTAACGACTACTTCAAGGAAGTGAAGAAAAATTACGCCGAGTTTGAAAGTGACTTTCAGGGTGTGGACATAAACATCCTCAAATCACAAATTCCTGGTGGCATGATTTCTAATATGGAAAACCAGTTGAGAGAACAAAATTCCCTAGATAAACTCCAAGAAGTACTCGAAGAAGTGCCACGTGTTAGAAAAGATATGGGCTACCCGCCTTTGGTCACTCCCACCAGTCAAATTGTGGGTTCACAAGCAACATTAAATGTGTTGACCGGCGAGCGTTATAAAATAATCACGAAAGAAACACGGCAATGCATAATGGGTAATTATGGCAAATTGCCAGCACCAATTGACGAAGAACTGATGACCAAGGTTGCCGGTGACAAAAAAGTTACAGATTGCCGCCCAGCAGATTTACTTGAGCCTGAATGGGATGGAGTATGCAAAGAACTGGGAGATAAATACACCTCAGAAGAAGATCGATTAACTTATGCTCTATTTGAAAAAGTTGCGTTAAAGTTTTTTGAAACTCGAGGAAAACCTTTACCAGAAAAACCGGCAACGGCCAAAGCAGCACCTGCCAATGCACCAGCAGGAAAAGCATCCACAGCACCCCAAGGTGGATCCTCAATTTATCAAGTTCGAGTCAATGGAAAAGATTTCACGGTAGAAGTTGCAATGGGTGGTGCAGGAACAATGGCTCCGGTTGCAGCATCAGCACCCGCAGCAACCCCTGCGGCTCCTGCCCCGGCACCCGCTAGCGGTGGAGGCGGTTCTCCACTTACTGCACCCTTACCGGGGTCTATTTTTTCCATGAAATGCAGTGTCGGTGATGCTATCAATGAAGGCGATACCCTTTTGATCATGGAATCGATGAAAATGGAAAGTGAAATCAAAGCCCATCAGGCTGGAACCGTTCAATCTATCTTGGTCAAAGAAGGCGATAGCGTTAAAACCGGCGACTCACTGGTAATTATAGGATAATGGAATTCAGCTTTAGTTCATCTACTCAAAAAATAGTTAATTCGACTGCATTCACCACTCTGGAGAGTGGTGATGCTTTAATGATAGGCATTGCTTGCCTCTTGGTTTACCTCGCCATTTGGAAAAAGTTTGAACCTCTTTTACTACTCCCCATGGGCTTCGGCTGCCTTCTTGCAAACGTCCCAATGAGTATGATGGCAAGTACAGATACCGGCGGCCTTTTAAATTTTTTCTACCAAGGCATCAAACACGAAGTTTTACCACCCATTATATTTATGGGAGTGGGAGCTTTGACTGATTTTGGCCCCTTATTGGCTAACCCTACAGTCCTGCTTTTAGGTGCTGCAGCGCAAATCGGTGTCTATATGACCCTGATTGGTGCTGTGTTTCTCGGTTTCAATATGCAAGAAGCAAGTGCCATCGGAATCATTGGTGGCGCCGATGGCCCCACATCCATTTTCTTAGCCAGCAAACTTGCACCCCACTTACTAGCACCCATAGCCGTGGCAGCATATTCTTATATGTCACTGGTTCCTTTGATTCAACCGCCAATCATGAGACTTCTTACCACTAAAGAAGAGCGGAAAATCAAGATGGAGCAGTTAAAACCAATTTCACAAACAGTGAAAATTATTTTCCCGGTGGCTGTAACGATTGTCTGTTGCCTCATGTTGCCAGGAGTGACTCCATTGTTGGGAATGTTTATGCTAGGTAATATGTTTCGTGAATCAGGAGTGACCGCTCGTCTCCATGAAACTGCCGAAACTCATTTAATAAATATTGTAACCATCTTTCTTGCTCTTGCTGTGGGTTCATCCATGACAGCAGAATCATTTTTACGACTGGAAACTCTGAAAATTATTGCTTTAGGCTTACTGGCTTTCGCATTTGCAACGGCTGGAGGGGTCATTTTTGGAAGAATCATGTGTAAAGTTTCAGGAGGTAAGGTGAATCCTTTGATCGGTTCTGCGGGAGTATCCGCAGTTCCCATGGCTGCCCGGGTTTCTCAAAAAGTGGGATCAGAGGAAGACTCTTCCAACTTTTTATTGATGCATGCAATGGGGCCCAATGTAGCTGGAGTGATAGGTAGTGCGGTAGCAGCTGGAGTCTTTCTTTCTCTTTTTGGAGATGTGGGTAGCAGCATAGATACCCATGCAGCTCTGGCACCGGTGATTGGAAATCCCGAAGCCGGTATACAAGCCCTTGCCACAGTTGTGGAAGTAATAAAACAATAAAGGAAAAATTAAATGGAAGCTAGTGTTTCAGCAGCCGTGAATGTTTCGATGCTTGCGATGTCCGTTATTTTTACAGTGCTGATTATTCTCATATTTACCATTAAAGCACTGGTAAAACTCATTCCATATGAAGCTCCACCCGCCCCACCTGCCAGAAAAGTTTCTGCCAGCAGTCCACCAGAACAAGATGATCAAGTCGCAGCCATAACAGCCAGTTTAGCGGCGCATATAGGGAAAAGACCCGACGAATTCAGAATCGTCAATATACAATCGCGTTAACGACCCAGCCAACCCCATGGTAAATTTTTTTATTTACTTTTTTCTTTAGAAGGAACAGGCGAGGATTCAAATTTTGGTAGGGACTCGAGAATTTCGACGGGGGTCTCTAGGAAACCTTGGAAAATTCCCATCACCTTTTTGCCTAAAGAGGTAAAGGGGATAGCTGAGATCTCTGGATCATCAAAATTGCCTTTAACCTTGTAATACGTTTTCAACAGACTTTTTTCATCACCCGCAGTTAAAATTTTTCCAAAAAGAGGGATCTTAGTCAGGAACCGATCCAGCTTGGCAAGTGGCGCGACACCGACTACTGTATCCATCTTATTTTTTTGCAGATCAAAGGTGCCGACGATGGATGTTCGACGGTTATCCGTCTCAAAAATAAAATTCTCCGTCTTAAAAATTCCACCCTTGGGAATAAAATCACCAGATAGCTGTTTAAATGAAGACCGATTACTATCCTTCAAAGGCAATGATCCGGGACCCGATCCAAAAAGTTTATGGACTCCGTACTTGAGTTTTTCCTGATCCATCATACCCGATTGAATATCCAAGGAAATTTTTCCCGATAATGATTTTAAAATCTCTGCCCCGTCTTTGCCCTTACCTTTTATTCTGGCATTAAATTTTTTCACATTCCCACTCAGGCTTTTCTCAAACACATTGCCGAAAAGGCTAAAAACATTTTCTGTTTTCACATCTTTTGCTTCCACCCTTCCCTCAAAAGTACTCACTCCTTTTTCATCAATTGCATATTCAACGGAGCTTTTAACCAATGGATTGTCACCCACATTCAATTCTGTAAGCCGCAGCACCTTATCGTTGAGCGAAAATTTTCCTGCGACCTTGTTCAAATGCAACATCTTAAAATTTAATTGGCCCACATCAAAAAGTATTTGCCCTTCACCCTTTTGAAAAAAATATTCCCTAACAAGAAAATCAATCACCTTTGTATCTTTCTCCTGCGAATCAGGGAACAATTCATCGATATCAAATTTCTCACCTGTAAGAATCAGCTCCAGATTCGGAGAGTCACCGCCTTGATAGACACCACTGATATCCACTTTACTGTTAGCAGAGACAATGCTGGCAGAGCGAATATCATATCGCTTTTCATTAAACCTTAATTTCGCATTGAGCAACCATTCCGATGAGATTTTTTCGGGCCGGACTTTTAAATTTATCAAATCCATTTTTCCCGCTAAACGGGAATCTTTCAATTCATTCAGATTACCATCTCCAGAGATTTTAAAATTTACAGACCCATCGGCAGTCCACGAATCTGAAAATATGAGAGAAGGTAAAGCTTGAAAATCTTCGGACGCCAATTCAAATTTAAAGCCCTGAATATTCAAATCAGGAATCTGCATTGACCCGGTAATTTTGTTGCCTCTTAGTTCGTAGGTCCAGTCTTCTATATCCAGTCCATCTTTTTCCGAAAACCTTCCTTTTGCTCTGAATTGATTGAGTACGTTTTCATTTTTCTTAATCAGGCTAGGAATTTCATACCCGGTTCTTGTCAAATCCGCCTGCTGCTCAAATTTGAAATTTTCGGGAGTGCCACTAATATTCATCGAAATGTGTGCGGGACCCGAATAATTAAAATCACTAAAAACCGGAATATCTTTCAAGTCTGTTTGCAATAACTCAGGGAGGTTCAGGTGCAGTGAAAATTCTAGGGCAGAAGCATCCTTCCGATCGATTTCACCTTCGAGATGCAAAGGGGAATCGCCATATCGACCCACAATATTATCCAAACGAATACTTTCTACATCATAAGAAATATTGCCATTCAAATCCATCATGGCTTGCAATCGTTCTCGATACTTTATCGAAAGGTTCTTTAACTCAATTTTTCCCCATTCTTTTTCAGTCTCTGGTTTTTCTGGATTCTCTTGATACCGGTAGTTGACAAGAACCTCTCCAGAAGTAAAATCGAGTCCCTCCTGGAACTCCACCAAGGCCTCTTCGGCATCTCCCTCAATGATCCAATGCAAATCACTGAAGTCTAAATGATATAAGGCTGTGCCCTTTTCCAGCAGCTCTCCATTACTGAAACCAAGCTCTCCACTCAAGTTTGTAAATTTGCTATTTGAAAAGTTTCCTGAAAGGTTTTTATATTGTAGAAATCTTATCCATCGCTCATTTTTTCTTTCTGCCACTTCCGGTGTATGGGTATAAATTATTTTTCCATTCAATTTTTTTATTCTAGGTTCAAATTCTTTTTCTACCAACGAAACGGATTGCAAATCGATTACCCCTGCTATTGTCAATTTGTCAAAATCTTCAAGTGGCCCCTTAACATTCAGCTTGATATTTGCCGAGCCTTCAATGTCAGAGTAAATAGAAATAGCATTATGAATGGGATGCCCTTTAAATGCCTTCTTAAGAGTGCGGTGGAATTGTGCCATATCCAATTTATTTTCCAGCGACAAGTCGGCGACAGGGTGGGTTATAAAATTCTCTATAGTTCCCTTCAAATTGGTTAAAGGTTGTGTCTCGTATCGAGCCTTTTGAATATGAAAACTACTATTACCTTTATCTACCTTAAAGGTTCCTGTGACTTTCTTTAATGGTGGAAGCGGGCTCTGCCAGTCTACTTTTCGCATCTCGATTTCGCCCGTAATCTTTCTACGATTTTCAGGTTTGGATATTTCCCTTAACTGGTTGACTGTTCCATTAAACTTAAACGAATTAAATTTTACTGATCCATTTTTGAAAGTTTTATGAATTACTTCATGATATTCCTCTGGAAAAATCTTCAAAGGAAGGTAGTCGATACTCCTGTTAACCTGGAAAGTATTCGTTTTTAAATCTATAAGAACAACGGGGTCTTTTGAAAAAATGTTCTTTAGAGAGCCACTTGCTTTAAATTTGAATGGGCCAGTTTCTGTTTTTAACTCTTCAATATTGATAGAGTCCTTTTCCATTGAAATTTTATACTCGAGTCCGCCTCGATGCGGAACGCGCGCATCTCTTATCACTGCCAGTTCCTGTTTGGTGTCAAAGGAATATTTCAAAACTCCTTCAGTTTTAAGAACCCCTCCTAAATTTCCTGAAAAGCTGGAATCGATGGATAACCAACCGGGAGTTTTCGCCAGTATTTTTTTAAAATATGGTTGGAATCTGGAAACATTTAAAGGATTCAAACGAATTTTTCCATCAACCGAAATTCCCGTGAATCCTTTTTCCTCTGAAAAATTATCAAAGGCTCCTGAAACTTTAAAAGCGCTAGAAGCCCCCGAATTTGGTATCTCCCCTTTCAATGCAAACTTGTAAGGAGATTTAACCAGGCTTTTCCTGACAGAAAAATGAAGATGATTCATCTCTAGTGAGAGCGGCTTGTCTTTGGGCTGGTCTAAATAATCTAAAAAATTAATAGAACCATCTTCCACCATAACCTTATTCATCAGGCTGACTTTGAGAACTTTAAATAGTTGGCTGTCGGCAGGTTGCGATATCCACTTTTGAACATCTCCCAAGCTAAATTGTCCTACTGCATTACGAACGACCTGAAGCGATGCCCCCTGGACAATGATCTGTTTGACTGCAACCCGTTTCTCTAATAAGGGGAGAAGTTTTACGACCACCCAGACACTGCGTGCTGTCAGTTCTGCTTCAGGGCCCCAACGTGATTTAACGGAAACGTCTTTTAGAAGAATGCTAAGTCCGCGAACAATATCCATTTCAGCATCGCCAATGGAAACTTTTCGTCCGGTCAATTCTTCCATTCTTTCTATGGCAAGATTTTTTACCTCTCCCAAGTTTCTAAGCTGATAATAGGCTAGGGAAAATATAGAAAACACGCCGAGAAACAAAACAAAGAAGGAATAAAAAATTACCCTTTTTTTTGAAAGCGGCATATAGTTTACGAATGGAAGATTAAAATACTTGTTTTACAGATGTGGAAAAAATCAACGGGTAAAAACAACTAATAGGTCACCGATATTTTTTAGCCACATAAACCTATTGTTTTCATAAAGTTATAGATCATTTGATAGCCTGCGTCTAGAAAAATTCCATGTTCCGAGACACTACCCATTTTTATCCACTAAATTCCCTAGAATATGAATTCCTTCGACCACTCAAACGTTTTTGGACTCAACCCTGTATTTGAAGCTCTTAAGGCTCGCAAACGGCGCTGTTATAAGCTTGTCATTGAACAGGGAAAATCACAGGTAAGATTAAATTCGGTGATCGAATTGGCGCGTGAAAATAAAGTGCCCATTGAGACGATCCCAAAAACAGATTTTCAAAAAAAATACCGTAGTCACAACCATCAGGGGGTGGTCGGTATTTTTGCAATCATCCAAGGTTTGGAGCTGGATGAATTAGTCCAACAGGCTTTTCAAAAATCGCGGTTGCCGGTTCTGGTTGTATTGGACAGCATTCAAGATCCGCAAAACCTGGGAGCCATCATCCGCTCAGCGGAAACATTGGGAATTCAGGGAATGATCCTTCCAAAAAATCGCACTTCTACTCTGAATGAAACCGTTGCAAAATGTTCTTCGGGGGCTATCGAACATCTTCCCATTGCATGGGTCACTAACTTGACCCGTGGAATAGAACATTTAAAGGAAAAAGGATTTTGGATTGCCGGAGTGGTTCCAGAGGGCAACACCCCCTGCCATCAATATAAATTTGATACGCCCGTAGTTTTGGTACTGGGGGGAGAAGAAAAAGGCATTCGCCCTTTATTGAAAAAATCCTGTGATGTCACCCTAAATATACCCATGCAAGGTGCAATAGGGTCTTTGAATGCATCTGCGGCCGCGGCAATTCTCTTTTACGAGGCGTTGCGGCAAAAAAAGTAAACGATCATTGATCCTGAAGAGGTCAATCGAATCTTAAATTCGATTATAGGATCGCATACGACGCATTGCGGCTTTTCTTTTCTTCTTAGCCTCCTTCTGCTTGCGCTTTTTCTTCACGGAGGGCTTTTCGTAAAAACGACGGCGTTTCAACTCTTTCAACAAGCCTTCTTTGGTCATTTGTCTTTTTAAGACTTTTAACGCTTTTTCAACCTGATTTTGATAAACTGTTACTTCCAAAAACCTTTACCTCCCAATCAAATAAATGAAACTAATTAAATTTGCCACAAAAACAGACAACCTAAATTCTTCCAGCACTCTGTTTTATCGTGAAGCTGGGAATTATCAACAAAAATACCTATAAAGTCAATAGCTGAATGAAAATGATAAACCCTAATTCCACAATTCAAATGATCCGCTTTATCCCCTTGTTTTTGTTCTGGTTAATGCTCCTCGCCCCAGCCAGCCGAGCAGAGGAATTTGCTGTCCCGAACTCAGGTTCGCCTTACCAGAATTTAGGCGACCTGCAAACGGGAGAAATACTGCATCTTCCAACAGGCTTGACCGTCAGTTTCGAGCAAATGATGGATTCGGTTGCCACGTCCCGGGTGATCTATATCGGTGAAACTCATGACAATATCGAAGCTCATAAAGTGCAGTTACAAATTATAAAAAAATTAGCCGAGCAATTTCCAGTAGCGATCGGAATGGAAATGTTTCGCCGCTCGGCTCAAGAAAAACTTGACCGGTGGCATAAAGGTGAATTTTCCGGGAGAGAATTTAAAAACCTCTTCCACACAAACTGGGGGTCAGGCTACCAACTCTATCAACCCATATTTGATTTTGCCCGCACTAACCAAATACAACTGATCGGACTAAAATCTTCGCGCAAGTTAGAAAACAGTTTCCGTTCCGGCGACCCGGCTCCTGACAATACGTTCTATCCCGAACTGGATGATCAGGATCCCTATCATCGTGCCTATTGCATGGCGGCTTTTGGCGGTCACCGTGGAACTGAAAAAGCTCTAGAAAAACCCTATCGTATGTTGCTGCTTTGGGAAGAGACTATGGCACAAACCGTTTCGCGCTTTTTAATCAATCCGAAAAATAAAAACACGAAACTGGTTGTTCTTAGTGGTGGGTTCCATATCCAATACGGGTTCGGCATCCCCAAGCGTGCCTACCGTCGCGTTCCACACGCCTATTCGACAATTCAACCTACGATCACTCACATCCCGGAAGAATTGCAAGACCGTGAAATGGTAGTAGAAAAAGTCTCCATCCCACTTTATGCAGCGGACTACGCCTGGAAGGTCGATTACAAAGTATATGACAACGTGCGACTGGGTGTGAGGCTGACACAGAAAAAAGAAGGAGTAACCATAATGGCAGTGACACAACATTCCAACGCTGAAACCGCAGGAATTGTAAAAGGCGACTTATTACTGAGCATGGATGGGAAAAAAATCACACGTACGGAAGAGGTGCTCGAACAACTGCAAAACAAAAACTTTAACGACCACTCAACCTTCCACCTTCGCCGCGACGGCAGAGAGCGAAATATTGAAGTGGTGTTTAAGAAAAACCAGCTAAAAAAATAATAACCACAGATGAATACCGACAAACACAGATAGAGAGGAAAAGGCAACCCCCTCAATCCCCCTTATCAGGGAGATGCTAATTCTTCTTTATGCGTTATCCCTCCTATTTCCTACATTGAGTGGATTTCATTAAACTTCCATCCAGAAATTGTTTCGCTGTAAAAAAATAGACCTATTGGCCGTAAGGCTTGCCCCGCAACGAATCTAGGAGGGGAGCGAAGTCAGCATCGCCGGTCAGTTTTAGAAACACTTCTTCTAAATCTCCGTGTTCAAGTTGCGCCTGGGCGCGCAATTGGTCTACCCTGCCCATCTCGACTATCCTGACTTTTTGAATGATGCTCACTCGATGACACATGATCTCGTCAACACCTAGCGAATGTGTTGACAAAAATTCGTTGTGCCTTCGACGCATAAATCTTGAAACAATTGTTTTACCTGTCTCGCCCCTTTAGGGTCCAGCCTCACCAAAGGTTCATCGACGATCAACACTTTCGGGTTATGAATCAATGCACCGGATATAATCAGCTTCTGTTTCATCCCATGCGAATAACCTCCAATCAGTTCATCGGCGAAATCATTCAAATCGAAAAAACCCAGAATCTTTTTTGCGCGATCATGAGCTACATCCATATCCATGGAGAAAAGCCCGACGACTAATTCTAGATACTCCCAACCGGTGAGTTTGTCATAAAGAAAAGGGCGGTCAGGAATATAACCTATATTTTTTTACTTCGACGAGGTTACGCCCAAGATCAATACCGTCTATGAAAATAGAACCTGATGTCGGTTTCAGAAGTCCAACCAGTAACTTAATGGTGGTGGTTTTCCCTGCTCCGTTGGGCCCGAGGAAACAGAACGACTCGCCTTTGGAGATTTCAAGGTCAATCCCATCTACTGCCAACAGGGAATCATATTTTTTGGCCAGACCTTTGATAGAGATCATAGGGGTATTTTTGAAGTCAGGAGTGGATATCAAAAGACTTGAACTCTTTCGCCATAACCCCATCAATATCCAGCGAGGTTACATTTGCCGCCGGGGTTCCTTTACGGCACCATGCAATAAATCTTTTGAGCTGCGGTTTTTCGCCTTCGGCATGAATTTCTACCGTTCCCTCCGGCCTATTTTTCACCCAACCGAGCAAACCCAGTTCATCCGCTTTTTCTTTTGTTCCGGCACGAAACCAGACACCCTGCACCTGGCCATGCACGATGATGTGAGCCGCATCTAACATTTAATCTTTATTAAGATCAACTTTTTCCTCTGTAAATATCGTCAAACAAATGTTGAACTTCGCGACAAACTTTAAATGTACTGCCTTCACCAATTTTTTCACCAAACTTACCGAGATCACGCATGATGCGCTGAAACTCTTGAGTCTGGCCTTTGAAATTATCAATCAACGGACGAAAATATTGTTGTTCGTCTTCATCAAGACGATCACAAATAACGCGAAGCCGGTCTTTTAATGGTTCAAAATTTTTTTTCATAGTTTCACTCTAGAGAAATTTTAGCTATCGAAAATCACTGGCCCTTTTTTTGCGTTCTATCATAAGCTTCTTAAGACCCAGAGCAGCCGGATTATCATCGGGAAGTAGAAGATATTTATCACGTGTAAGAATGGCAAGTTCACAACCTTCCAAAGCGATCAGCGATGTAAAACTCACATCGTTAGAGATCAACGCCATTTCACTGAAAAGATCAATTTCTTTCAGGCTTTCCAACACCTTTTTATTGCCATCCACATCTGTTATAAAAACTTCTAACTTGCCTTTTTTGATAAGAAAAGTACTGGTACCATGAGTTCCTGTGCGAACAATGGTCTTGCCTTTTCTGTACTCTTGATAACAAACATGGTTTTTTTATCAATCCCGCTAGCTTATCACAACACCCACACTATAAAAAAGTAGGGCAACAAATTCAATCCCATTAAGAATAGAGTAATAATATTCCGGATACTTACAAAAACTTAGTGACTAATCTGAGGAAGAAAAATATCATTCAACGGTTTTGAACCTTTTCTGAACTTGCCGATCCTGCCTCGCCTGGATAACTCATATAAAATCGTTTTAATTGGCGTTGTGTGGTCCGGATTTTTCGGTGGTTCCTCTTCGTTGCATATAAATCCAGTGCTTTTTGCATATGATTTATAGCTTTCTCACCTATTTTCATATGGTCGTAAGCCATGCTTAAATTATAATGGGCTTGCGCGTATTTTGGGTTTAATTTTAAAGCTTCCTTATATGCCTGCACCTCTTCTTCATGCCGACCCAGCGCAAGGTAGGCGTGGCCCAACTCATAATAAGACAGAAAATCTAATGGGTCCTCTTCGACAATTTCAATTTGTCGATTGATTTCTTGCTGTGCCACTTTGCGGTAGGTTTTAAAATCGGTTTCCCCTGCTCCTATAGATCCCGAAAAAGTAAGCTGGCCTACTAAAAGGAGAATAAAAAAAAGAGTCTTCTTGTTTTTAGGCAAAACTTCTAACAGAATGTGTTTGGATATTTTAGGAATCATTTCATCAATGTAACATTTTTCTATTTGAGGTAAGAATGAATTACAGAAAATTTGGAGGTATGGATTGGCAGGTATCTGAAATCGGACTTGGAACCTGGCAACTCGGTGCTGATTGGGGAAATGTAGACGATGCAATGGCAGAAAAAGTTTTGCGTACTGCCGTGAATTCGGGAGTTACTTTTTTTGACACTGCAGATTGCTATGGCGAAGGACTTTCTGAAAAAAGACTGGGGAAATTTTTCAAATCGTGTCCCGAAAAGGTAACCATCGCAACCAAACTGGGCAGGTTCCCGCAACCTGGCGGCTTAGACAATTTTTCCCTGCAACAATTTCGCCAACATACTGAAGGCTCACTCAAACGTCTTGGTGTCGAATGCCTGGATCTAACTCAGGTCCATTGCCCTCCCACAGAATTAATAAAACAAGGAGACATGTTCGATTGGCTTCGCATCTTAAAAAAGGAAGGCAAAATTAAAGCTTTCGGGCTCAGCATAGAGTCCATGGAAGAAGCGGAACTATGTCTTAAACAGGAAGGAGTTTCATCCCTGCAAATTATTTTCAATGTTTTGCGGCAAAAACCTATTGAAGATATGTTTGAGTTGGCTTTGGAAAAGCAGGTTGCTCTCATTATAAGGCTACCCCTTGCATCTGGACTGCTTTCGGGAAATTTCAGCAAAAACACTTCATTCGCTGAAAACGACCATCGCAACTTCAATCGAAACGGAGAACATTTTAATGTCGGGGAAACTTTTTCTGGTCTTCCCTATGAAAAGGGTCTTGAGCTTGTCAGTCAGTTAGGGGAAATGATCCCAAATGATATTCCCCTACCCTTGGCCGCTTTAAGATGGATTCTCGATTTTGAGGCCGTATCTGTAGTGATTCCCGGTTCAAAAAGTCCTGAACAAGTTCAGCACAATTGCCGAGCCAGCGATCTAACCTCTCTGGCCCCATCTTTACACGAAACGCTAAAACAATTTTACAAACAAGGTATAGCGTCTTTTATCCGA
>CALJGH010000218.1 GCA_938073925.1 uncultured Nitrospinaceae bacterium | reverse complement strand
CAATTTCAGAGGCTATGTTTCCATGCCTTTGCATCTTCTGGAAGTGATACTCTGGCTATGCCATTTTTATGAACGGCATGAAGATGATATCCGCCATGGCGAATGTAAACAGAACATTTCTCGAATGGTCAATAAGGATGAACTTCTCACTCATATTGTAAATTTTGGCTTTAACTTCAGCCAACATTTTTTGCGTGAAGGAGATAAAATTGCTACCGCTATTCTCAAAAGTTTTGTGGGTAATGTTCGAGTTGAAGTAACCATTCCTCAACCCTTGGGGTTTCATGCTCGACCTTCGACTTATATTTCTCTCATTGCCCGTCAGTATGAAGGTGATCTACATATGCTTATTGATGGTGACAAGTATAATGCCAAATCGGTTATGAGCCTTTTGCAGGCGGGTGGAGCTCTTGCAGATAAGGGTTATAAAACCGTAGAATTTGAGGGCTCGAAGCAGGCGATTGAGGATGTGAAAGTTCTTTCTCAACATAATTATTGTGAAGAGGGTGAGTTTCCCCGCAAGCTCAGTTATTTAAGGCCAGATGGAGCTTGAGAAACTATTCTTACTCAGGTGACTAGGCTGATCAATGATCAAGATGAGATTTATGATGTTGTGGATAAATTGGATCAGGTGGTCGGTCAGGCTACTCGACGAGAAATTCATCAAAAAAACCTTTTACATCGTTCCATACATATATTGGTTTTTAATTTTCAAAATGAATTGTTTTTGCAGAAAAGATCTATGGCCAAAGATGAAAACCCGGGTTTATGGGATACTTCTTCAGCGGGTCATGTCGATGCAGGAGAAACTTATAAAGACTGTGCGCATCGTGAGTTATGGGAAGAACTTGGCATAAAGGCAATTTTAAAGCCTTTAGATAAAATCGAAGCCTGTCAGAAAACTTATCAAGAACATGTTCAAATCTATACCTGTAAAACAAATGCTAAAATAAAAATTAATTTGGATGAAATCAGTGAAGGGAAATATTTTAATTTTAAAACTCTTGAACGTGAAATTCAAAGAAATCCAAAACAATTCACATCGTCTTTTAAATTGATTTTAAAAAAATATGGAGCGGTGCTTTCAATTAATTCCTCTATTAAACCATGACTACTTTTGACGTTGTTGTTTATTCCCTTTTAGGTTTAAGTGTAATATTTTCCCTTTTTAAGGGATTCGTCAAAGAAATATTCTCCTTACTTTCATATTTGGGTGGTTATCTTATGGCTTCCAAATATCAAGGTGTTTTCTCTCAGCTTATTATGGAAAGTATTCCTAGCAAGCCGATTGCAAAACTGATTGCATTTGCGGGAATTTATATTATGACCGCAATAATAATCTCTCTCATGGGAAGGATTGCGAGGGGGTTTATCATGTCTGCTACGCAATTATCGGGGTTTGACCGATTAGTTGGAGGGTTCGTGGGTTTTGCCAAAGGTATAATCATAGTGGTTGTCCTTACTTTTCCGCTACAGTTTTTCCCTGAAGTCAGTAAAAAGCTTATGAAAGACTCACAAACGGCTCCTCACTTGGCCAAAGTTTTAGCATTTGTAAATCAAAACCCTGAGGCTCTAAACATTCGCAAAAAATTGACTGATTTTAATATGGATGGCATGAAAGAAAAATTTGAAGAATTGAAGGAAATGAAGGAAATGAAAGAAATGGCTGATCAGTTTGAGGACTTAAAAAAAAGTTTTCCAAATATGGAGGGCAACTCAAAGAATGGGGAGAAACCTCAGGATGAGTATTCTAAAGAAGATATTCAAAAACTAACGGATATATTAAAGTCTGTTGAAAAAAAATAAATACATATTTTTACCGCCCTGATTTTTTATGACAACCAAAATTAATATCAACGGTGATATTCAAGATGAAGCGTTTGTTTCGATTCTAGATCATGGGTTTTTGTTTGGAGACAGTGTTTATGAAGTAATTTGCACAGCTCAGGGAAAACCCTGTTTTCTGAATGAGCATTTGAAACGGCTTTATGCTTCTGCATCGGGAATTTCATTAAAAATCCCACATGATCAAGAATGGATAAAAAATCAGATTCAAACCACATTGAATTCTGCATGTAATCCTGAGTCTTATATACGAATTATTGTAACTCGGGGAGTGGGTGATGTAGATATTGATCCCTCGTCCTGCTTTCACCCCAACCTTATTATCCTCGTAAAAAACATTCCTAAAATACCGGATGAAAATTATGAAAAAGGAATTCCCGTTGCGTTGGTATCCATCAAACGAAATTCGCGCGATGCGCTGGACCCTGCCGTCAAAACGGGGAATTATCTGAATAATGTTTTAGCAAGAGTCGAAGCTCAAAAAGTGGGTGCTGCAGATGCCATAATGGTTAATCCTTGGGGACAATTGACAGAAGGCACGACAAGTAATTTATTTTTTGTAAGAGAAGGGCGGCTTTTAACTCCTGAAAAGAACTGCGGAATTCTTTCAGGGATCACACGTGAAAAAATAATTCAACTGGCACATGAAAATGGGATGCCTTTTGAAGAAGGTGCATGGCCTGGGGAAGAGCTTTTGAAGGCTGAGGAAATATTTTTATCGGGAACCGTGAAAAAAGTTATGCCTGTTTCAGTACTCGATAATCGACCCGTTGGATCTGGAAAACCGGGACCAATAACTCAAAAAATGATGAGGCTTTATTCGGAATTGCTGGAGAGCGTTGCTTAAACCTTTGTTGATTGGAGTACGAATTGTCTTTGTTGGTAGGCCTTACAGGGGGGATGGGATCGGGTAAAACGTTGTCTGCATCCTTTTTTAAAGACTTGGGGGCCTTTATTCTTGATGCAGACCTGATATGTCGGAAACTGGTGGAGCCTGGGCAAGCCGCATGGAAGGAAATCGAGGCTGTTTTTGGAAAAGAAATTTTTACTGGATCGGGGAATTTAGATAGAAGAAAACTTGCCGACATTATTTTTGGTGACCCCGAAAAAAAACAAACTCTGGAAGACATCCTCCATCCCAAGGTATTTGAGTTTGAAAGACTTGAATATGACTCTATACGTAAGGAGCATCCAAATGCCCTGGTCATAGTGGATGCAGCTTTGCTGATAGAATCAGGGAATTATAAGAAAATGGACAAAGTTATTGTCGTAAATTCGGATGAGAAAAACCGGATCAACCGAATTCTGGCTCGAAGCGAATTGAGCCGGGATGAAATAGCTGACAGAATCAAAAATCAAATGCCCAGTGATGAAAAAGTCCGATATGCAGATTTTGTTCTTGAAAATTCATTGGACAAGGGCAATTTGCTGTCTAAGGTTATAGATATACATACAAAATTAGCCCTTTTGGCGGCGGAAAATATTGAAAAATCAATCCCTTGATGTTGAGTTCTGCTCGCGAAAATCCGTAGAATAATATGATGAATTGTTTTAATTCGATGGATATTAACTATGGCTGAAGATCAGAAAGGAAAAGAAAAGGAGCTATCCTCTGACGAAACGGCAGAACTTGAGGCGTTATTAGATACTCCTGGGAGTGATGAGGCTGCCGCAACGGGGCCTAAGGGAAAACTCCAGCAAATTCTCTCGAATAAAAAGCTTCTTATGTTATTTGGAGGCGGGGCTTTGGTATTGCTCATCGTAATTGTAGCGGGGGTTTATTTCACGATGTCGGGTACGGAAGAAGAAGTTGTCCCTGTTGAGGAAGAGCAAGCAGAGAAAGAAGTTAAAGAAGAAGAAACCAGTGTTATTGAAAAGGTAAATATTTATAAGCTGGAACCTTTTTTTCTACCGGTTCGCGAAAATGGCAAGGAAACCGGCAGATTCCTTTCACTTTCGGCCAACCTGTTATTGAGCAACAGCGTGCTTAATAAAGACCTTAATAAGGTTTTACCTCTGGTTCGGAAAAATATTTATGGCATATTGCGAAGAAAACGCCCCAGCGATTTCACTCTTAAAAGAGCCAATAC
>CALJGH010000217.1 GCA_938073925.1 uncultured Nitrospinaceae bacterium | reverse complement strand
TAAGGATCGAGTAATTGTTAAAAAAACCGGTGAGAAGACTTATTTTTGTTCAGATATTGCTTACCATCAAAACAAAATCAAACGTGGTTTTAAGAAACTCATCAATCTCATGGGTGCCGACCATCATGGCTATGTACCACGTATGGAGGCCGTCTTGCAGGCTATGGGGTATGACAAAAATATCTTTAAGATATTATTGATACAGTTTGTTAGTTTGCTTAGGGGCGGTGAAAAGGTGGCTATGTCTACCCGTTCCGGCGAGTTTGAAACACTGTCAGATGTGGTGAACGAGGTCGGTGTGGATGCGGCACGTTATTACTTCCTCATGCGAAGTTCTGATGCACATTTAGATTTTGATTTGGAACTGGCTAAACAGGAGACATCGGAAAACCCGGTTTTCTATATTCAATATGCACATGCCAGAATTTGTAGTATTTTCCGTGGTGCTGAGGAAAAGGGTATTCAATTCCCCGGAAATGGAAGCAACGATCTCTCGTTGCTTGTTGAGGATGAAGAGTTTTCAATTATAAAAGCAATTTTGGCATTTCCTGAAGTTGTAGAGAAAAGTGCTCTCGCCTTGGAAGTTCACCGGATTTCACATTACTTGCTCGATCTTGTATCGCGTTTCCATGGCTATTACAGTCGCCACAGAGTAATCTCGGATGATGTTCCACTAACGCTGGCGCGTTTGTATTTGTTGGATGGATTAAGAATAACTATTAGAAACGGATTCGACCTAATGGGAATTTCAGTGCCTGAAAAGATGTGAGCCTGATTCCGAACCGATAATATGCGACTTCTTTATCTTACGATTTTTATATTGGCAATCTCATCGGTTGTCTATTTTAATGATGAGCTGTTGCCTGGTTTTTTTCAAGGAAATCCTTCCGTCGTCAAGAAAGTTAGTGCGGTAAAGCCGAAGGCCATCGTCGATAAAACGGAAGCGTTGGGACCTGTTTCTCACCAGTTTACTTTTTTTGAAACTTTGAAGGATAAGACCATGACCAAGTATGTTGGTTTAAATGGTGAAATGCTTCCTGTTTCTTTACATGCCAAGCCCGTAGTAAGTCCTCACCGTAAAATCATCGAACCTGCCAAGTTAGAGCCCAAAAAAAATATAAAAGCCCACGAAACTGTAGCAGGTGAAAAGAAACCGTCAATACTGCCTCGCTTTGCTGTTCAGGTCAGTTCGTTTCGTGATGTAAAAATGGCGAGTGTTTTAAAAATGAAATTGCAGAAGAAAGGGTTCGATGCATATCTAACGAAAATAGAATTGCCGAATCATGGGGGGGTATGGCATCGGGTATTTCTGGGACAGTATACTGATGAAGCTTTGGCGCGAGAAGCCGCGGAACGCGCTAGGCAGGAGCATAAACTCAATGCGGTTGTGATAAAAAAAACGAGTTAATTCAATTATTCAGAACAAATATGGTCTTTGTCGCAGAAGGCCTGCAATTCTTCCACGGGATCGTCAATTCTCGGGCCTCCATAAAAATTCTCTTTGCTGTCATACCACGTGTTGAACCTATAACCTTTAATATCATCGTGGTATAGTTTTCTTCTCTCATCCGCACCATCAAATTCAAAATTGATCTCTGTTTCACCTTTAGCGGTGATGGTGACTGTTCCCTTTTTTTGAGGGATATAAGTGTGCCAAGCCACGACCTCGTAAGTTCCAGGAGGGATGTCTTCAATTGAAAAATTTCCGCCTGAGTCGGTTACTGTGTAATAGGGGTTTTCTACTAGATACCCGTGAGTTTGCAGGAATGGGTGAAGATTGCATTTGATAGTGAATTCATTAGCATCGTTACGAACGAATGCTGCCCTGACCTGGCTCGATTTTGGAGTAACTGGACGATTTGAAGTTTGATCGGAGTAGATGTTTCTAACTTCATAGGTTGCGATCTCGTGCTGAATCGGATCGGTGTTTTCGATAAGGATGTTTTCGCTGTTCTTGATACCAATGATGTAGTTGTTGGCTCGACAGCGATCTATATGAAAGGTTTGCATTTTTTGTGGGAACGGTTTTCCTTTTTTAACATCCGTCAAAGAAATGATCGTATCTTTCAAGCCTCGGTTTAGCGATACCGTAAAATCGTACAGAAAACGATGACCTTTGCCATCTGAAATCCGTGAACAAAATTCAATGTTCGGGGCATGCACTAGATGAAAAGAACGGACTCTTGGGATGGGGCCAGTTAATGAAACGCGGCCTTTTAGTGTTCCGCCATTATCTACTGTGATGACTTTATAATCGGGTATCATTTGGTCAAATAATTTTTTTGCCAGTTTGTTGTTACGTTTGAACAGAGTGTCTACTTTCTCTTGGGCCTTTTCCCTGTTGCCTTGCCGGTTGTATAAAACGCCGAGGTCGTATTCTGCTTTCACCATTCTTCGGTCAAGACTCAAGGCTTTTTCCATTTCTGTCACTGCTTCATCTATCAAATTCAGATGTGCAAAAGAAACTCCACGATTGTAACGAAGCCCGGATGAGTCATAACCAAGTTGTAATGCCTTGTCGAAGGAAAACAGCGCTTCTTTGTGCATCCCTGTTTGACTTAATGCGACGCCAAGATTTGCATGCAGTAAGCCTTCTTTAGGATCTTGTTCAGTGGCTTTGATAAATTCGGGAATAGCATCTTTCCACAACCTTTGTTGGCTTAACTTCAAGGCTTTTTGGTAGTGAAGGTTGGCTTCTATGGAAGGAGCGGAAGCTTCTGCAAAAGGTGCAAGTATGAATAAAGTCAAGAATAGTAATGAAATAAAACGCATAAGAAAGTTTAGATTTTTGGCTGGTTCAAGGTTAATTTGGTTATCAAAAGTTGAATTTTGCAATCTAACAATACCTTGCTAAAGTGTCAACCATAGCTGAGAAACATCCTATATAAGGATACCTTCGGCGTATAAAAAATTCCATTCAATTATTGACCGATACTCACACGCTTCAGGGGGATGTTTTTGGAGATCGATCGCTTAATGAATACTTTTGCCCCTGCTCCAGGTGGGGCATTCTTGCAGACAATAATTGGGTCGCAATTTCCCGGGAAACCCAAATTTCTCCCAGAAAAAATTCCTCATACCATCGACCTCGATGTGGATGCGAAATCCATTGCGTTTGAAATCCAAGCAGTGGATAAGGACAAACCAACGATCTTATTAGCCCATGGTATGGGTGGATGCTCTGAATCCGGTTATATCAAACGTATTGCTGCAAAACTTGGGTTGCAGGGATACGGTGTTCTTTTGATCAATCAGCGAGGTAGTGGCTCGGGGATGGGGCTGAGTTCCAGTTTGTGGAATGGCGGTTCAAGCGAAGACTTGGCTAAGATGATAGATTATTTTTTGCAACGACATCCGTATCTGCTTTTGATTGGTTTTTCTTTGAGCGGCAATATTCTTCTTAAATATCTGGGCGAGGGGCGGTCGCTCCCTCCAGGATTGATAGGGGCACTGTCGGTAAACCCACCTGTTGATTTGCGTGTTGCCAGTCATATTATCTCTACTCATCGTTCTTCTTGGCTGTTCAACCGTTATTATATGAGGTTGATTGGAAATCAGGTGCGTGCCTTGAAGAAAAACTTCTCGACAGCAATAGACCCTGACTTGAGTACGATCTGGAATTTTGATGCCAGTTATACCGCACCTGTAGGGGGGTACAAAGATGTGGATGATTATTATGATCAATGCAGCGGTAAGCATTACTTGAAAAATATTGAAACGTCGACCTCGATTCTCTGTTCTCTAGATGATCCGTTTGTGCCGCCGGAAGTATTCAAAAATGTTTCAATGAATAGTCATGTGTCTATCTATCAACCTCAAGGAGGAGGGCATATGGGGTATATTTCTCGGTATCAAACTCCTTATGGAGATCGGCGGTGGATGGATTTTGTGGTGCTGGAGTGGGTTCGTGAAATGAGCGATAGGCGAACTTCAAAATGAATTTGGGGTGACATCGAATCATCTGGCGGAATTGATATGCCGATTTGTTATACTTTGATCCTTTATATTGACTGCGGCCGCTACTTTTTTCCCTTTAAAACCGGGTATCGTTTTCTTGGAACCTTTAAATCGATGGGTTGTCGAGTTAGAAAGTATTGTCAGCACTTGAGATTTATAATATTTTGAGTAATAGGAAAAATGGAATTATTTCCTGAATATACGAGTTTGACGAAAAGTTCGCCTCCGCTACCACTGGCTGCTCGAATGCGCCCGGATAGCTTGGAGAAATATTTTGGACAAGAGCATTTGATAGGGAAAGGACTGCCTTTAAGGGAGCTTGTTGAAACGGAGTCGGGCCTTTCTTTTATACTTTGGGGACCTCCCGGTTCAGGCAAAACCACATTGGCAAGGATTGCTGCAAAATTAACTGAAAGCGTGTTTCATGAAATCAGTGCGGTGAATGCGGGTGTTGCAGATATAAGAAAGGTTGTTCAATCTGCTACCCAGATATGGAAGACAAAGGGAAGTAGAACCATTTTATTTCTGGATGAAATTCATCGATTTAACAAGGTGCAACAGGATGCGATATTGCCTTTCGTCGAGAACGGAACAATAAGATTGATTGGCAGCACTACTGAAAATCCCTCCTTTGAAGTGATACCGGCACTGCGATCGCGTTGCCAGATATTCCGTCTGGAAGTTTTGGATAGAGGGTCGATCCGCAATATTGTTTTAAGTGCATTAAACGATAAAGAAAATGGTTTGGGTGAATCGAAAATCAGTCTGCAGGAGGACGCTCGGGAGTTGATAGTTAGTCACGCCAATGGCGATGCACGTCGTGCTTTGAACGTTCTTGAGGCTGTGTGCGATGTGGTTTTATCAAAAAAGGAATCGAAGGTTTCGTTAGCACGTGTTGAAGGAATCATTCAGCGTGCCGCGACCCTCTATGATAAAAAAGGTACAGAACATTATGATCACGCCTCGGCTTTTCAAAAGAGCCTGAGAGGCTCTGATCCCGATGCGGCGATTTACTGGCTGGCAAAAATGATAGCAGGGGGTGAGGATCCTCGATTTATAGTGAGGCGCTTGTTGGTGACTGCGGCAGAAGACGTTGGTAATGCCGATCCACAAGCTCTAGTATTGGCTCTAGCAGCGGCAGAATCTATAGATAGGCTCGGTCTTCCAGAGGCGCGCATCTCTCTGGCGCAGGCGGTTATCTATATTGCGAAAGCTCCCAAAAGCAATGTGGCAATTTGTGCGATTGATGCAGCATTGGATGATATTCAGAATAAGGGTCTTTCTTATCCGGTTCCGAACCATCTTAAGGATACGCATTATCAAGATGCCAAGGTGGCTTACGGGTATGGCGTGGATTATAAATATCCACATGATTATCCGGGAAACTTTGTTGAGCAGAATTACCTGCCGGAAGCCTTAAAGAACAGGAAATACGTTGACGATCCAAAGCAAGATAAAAAAGAATGACACGGTTGCTGATTAGCGGTGATTCATGTTATAGAATTCACCCAGCCTCGATATCGGGGAATTAAAATATGAGGGATGAGTATGTCTCAGAAAACTAGATTTGAAAACGTTGATATGATTTTTGAAGGCCGTCTGCGAGGCAATCAATTGATGCTGAGTGGCAAAGGCCTCACCGCTGAAGAAGCCAGGTTGCTTTGGGAATCCCCTAGAATGGAAGAGATCAGTTGGCTGGATTTGGATGACAATCAACTGGGAGACGAGGGGGTTCAAGACTTGGTGAATTGCCCTTTGCTTGAAAATATCCAGTATTTAAATCTGAATAAAAATAATATTAGCGATCAGGGGCTGGAGATTTTGGCAAAAGCAAAATTCCTTGAAAAACTGAAACGCTTGCATTTAAAAGATAATCCGATTGCAGGTAAGGGTGTGGTTGCATTGTTTAGTTCTGAAACGTTAGAAAACCTTTCCACTTTTCAGATTAATGATGGTTGGACCTGTAAAAAAAGGGAAGGGTGGCGTTATAAGCCGCAAGATTGATATATGCCTCGATCCTCTTTACATATTCAAATTTCAGCACACGACAGACCTGGTATCCTGGCGGAGACTCTTGAGTTTATCGTCAAGGTTGGCTGGAATGTTCTAGATATCAAACAATTTGTTTTTAATGGAATGCTCAACCTTTCCATTTTACTTGATGAAGACGATGAAAGTTTGATCCCCCCCTTAAAGGAAGCTTTGGCGGACTATGGTGAGCAAAAAGGACTAAAGGTCGCTATCTCTCCTTGGAAATCTGAGTCACAGTCTGAGGCTCCTTATCCCCACCGATCGGTTGTTACCCTTCTTTGTGAGTCTTTTCCATCAACGGCTTTTTTGGAAATCACCCAAACTTTTGC